>NZ_FOVQ01000009.1:0-111088 GCF_900115215.1 Pseudobutyrivibrio sp. UC1225
TAAATGAATTTCAAGGATACATGTTTTAAAAACTTGTATTAATTCAAGGTTTGTTTCACTGTTCAGTTATCAATCTTCGCTTTGTTGTTGCTCTCAGCAGCAACTCGTTTATATTATCACGATGTCAGCTTTTTGTCAACAACTTTTTAATTATTTTTTCTTGACTTTCTTAGAAAATCAAGGGCTGATGCTCTCTCGAGTCAGCTTGTATATAGTATCAAGTGGATGGCTTTTTGTCAAGCACTTTTTACTAATTTCTTCAGCTGTTTTTGTAAGTTATTACTATCACTTTTTCAAGTGTTTCTCGCTCACGCGACAGCTTGTTTATAATAGCACCCAGCCCCTTATGTGTCAACAACTTTTTCGATATTTTTTTACTTTTTTCACAGAATGTTTTTCAGTGCATTTACAGCCTCATTTGTGGTTGCCCAACTAGTAGCAATTCGAATAACTGTATGGCTATCATCATACTTCTCCCAGAAGCCATAAGACACCTTTTCACCAAAGGATTTCAAGGCCTCATTCTCCATCACCACGAAGATCTGATTTGTAGGATTCTCCATGAAGAGGTGATATCCCTTAGCACGAAGATCCTCTCTTATTATAGAAGCCTGCTCAACAGCATGACGTCCCATCTCCATATATAGATCATCTGTAAACAACGCGCCGAACTGAACACCAAGGAGTCTGCCCTTTGCCAAAAGAGCACCGTGTTGTTTTATTTGTGTAATCATATGCTTAGGTGTATTTCCTTTTGTGAAAACAACCGCCTCTCCAAAGAGGGCACCAACCTTTGTTCCTCCTATATAAAATACATCTGCATAGGAAGCGATATCTGCCATTGTTAAATCATCCTGAGCCGCCAAGCCATAGGCAAGACGTGCTCCATCTATAAACAACGGAATATTATATTCCTTACATATAGAAGAAACAGCTTCAAGTTCACTACGAGAATATAGTGTTCCATACTCTGTTGGATAAGAGATATATACCATACCAGGATTAACCATATGCTCACAGCTGTCATCTGCGTAATGTGTCTCTAACATATCTTTTAGCTCAACGGGATCAATCTTACCCTCGTGAGCAGGTATAGTGATAACTTTGTGGCCGCTATACTCGATAGCACCTGCTTCATGACAGGCTACGTGACCAGTAGCTGCTGCAACAACGCCATCATAATTAGAAAGCATGGAATCAATTACCACCTGGTTAGTCTGTGTGCCTCCTACCAGAAAATAAATATCTGCACTTGGGCATTTAATATAATCACGAATCTTCTTCTTCGCCTCTTCGCAATATTTATCCTCACCATAACCTGGTGTTGAAACAAGATTCGATTCTATTAATGCTTCAAGAACTTTAGGGTGACAACCTTCTGCATAATCACATGAAAAATATAACATATCCTACCTCCTCTATAATCTCCAATTCTTACATTAACACTCCTATATAATCTTCGCTTAACTAGATGTATCGCTCAGAATATATAGAGATTGTTAATTAGAAGCTCAGTCTACATAATATCTTTTAAAAGAATATATACGTATATACGAAAAAAGGCAACCGCTTTCGCGATTGCCTTAACGCAGAGGGTGGGATTCGAACCCACGCGCCCTTGCGGACAAACGGTTTTCAAGACCGCCTCGTTATGACCACTTCGATACCTCTGCATCTGTATCTCTCGGACACGAATAGTATAATACCATCCGTCTACCCATATGTCAACAAAATATTTGAAGTTTTTTTATAAAATTTTGAATTCGGAATATTGCGACAATATCAGGTTTTTCCTAACTTTTATGGCATATATTTCAGAGCCTGAAAACCACTATATTTTACCCTGATTTTTAAGGATTGCTTCACCAAAAGCAATGTCCTCAGGAGTAGTTACTTTAATGTTCATATAAGAGCCTGGAATCATATGCACCTCATGATTAGTAGCGCGCTCCACAATCATAGCATCATCTGTAATAGATTTGTCAGCTGAAGCAATAACCTTATCGTAGGCTTCACGGATAAGATTGTATTCGAAACACTGAGGAGTCTGAACAATCCAGACGTTATTTCTATCCGGGGTATCAAGAACCTTTCTATGATCATCTGTAAGCTTGACTGTATCCTTTGTAGGCATGCCAACAACACATGACTCATAAAGCATAACTGCCGACATACATCTATGAATAACATCTATAGAAACAAAAGCTCTGGCACAGTCATGAATAAGTACATAGCCATCATTTATAGCCTGTAGACCTGCATAAACGGAGTTGTAGCGCTCTTCACCACCTTCTACAATGGCAACGCACTTTGTAATACCGTATCTCTCAACAATTTCCCTACGGCATTTTTCTACATCACCAGGAGCTACTACAAGAACAATCTGAGTAACCTTACTTTCCTGGAATGTACGTAAGCAATGTACCATAAGAGGTACATCACCCATCTTCATATATTGCTTTGGTATTTCCTGTTCCATTCGCTTGCCTGAGCCAGCGGCAAGAACTATTGCTGTGAATTTATTCATTATCTTTCACCTAACTTCAAATTTGGTATAGCATTAAGATCCCAGCCATCACGACGGCCTGCAAGATACTCGTAGTATGCTGCTGCACCAATCATAGCTGCGTTATCTGTACAAAGAATTGGGGATGGGTGATAGAATTCTACACCCTTCTCCTTACACATTTTTTCCATAGCTGCACGAAGAGTCTGGTTGGATGCAACACCTCCGGCTATTGCAAATTTGTCCATGCCAAATTCATCGATAGCAAGGGCTGCATGCTCACATAATGTGTCAATTACCGTCTGCTGGAAGGACGCAGCTACATCAGCCTCGTTTATAGTCTCGCCCTTCATCTGAGCACCGTTAATATAATTTAATACCTGAGATTTTAAACCACTGAAGGAGAAATCATATACTCCATCAGACACCTTAGGTCTAGTAAACTGAATAGCAAAAGGATCTCCCTCGTGGGCTGCCTTCTCAATCTTTGGTCCACCTGGGTAACCTAAGCCGATGGCACGGGCAACCTTATCAAAGGCTTCGCCTGCTGCATCATCTCTGGTGCGACCAAGAATTTCGTATTTACCATAATCTGCCACACGAACAAGATGTGTGTGACCACCTGAAACAACCAAGCAAAGGAATGGTGGCTTCAATTCTTTATTCTCGATGTAATTAGCGCTGATGTGGCCTTCGATGTGATGAACACCAATAAGAGGGAGCTGCTCCGCAAATGCGATAGCCTTTGCTTCAGCAACACCTACAAGAAGGGCGCCAACTAGCCCCGGACCATATGTAACCGCAATGGCGTCCATATCCTCCAGTCCCATGTCAGCCTCCTCAAGAGCCTGCTCTATAACCTGATTTATACGTTCTATATGTTTACGGGATGCAATCTCTGGAACAACACCGCCGTATAGTGTATGAAGTGGTATCTGTGTGGATATCACATTACTTCTAACATCTCTTCCGTTGATAACTACTGCTGCTGCAGTTTCATCGCAGGAGCTTTCAATTGCTAATATTTTAATTTCTTTAGTATCCATTTACTTTATCCTCTGAAGACAGCCTCCATGTAAGGATTTTCCAGTTACCGTTTTTGTCCTTCCTCAGACAAAAGTCCTCGTAGGTTCGATCGTAAGTGCTTCCCTCTCTCATAAAATAGTAGGTAGAAACAAAAGCGCACTCATATCCATTAACGGTTTTGTATTGAACTTCTTTAGAATCGCTGACCGTTGCAGACACAATAGTCCGCTTACGATTCTTGTAATCCTGTATTTCCAGATTCAGAGAAGCTATATATGTATCTCTAGGATTATATTTCAATAGCTCATCATCCATAAGGGCTCTGGCCTGGTCTGCCATTTTTTCTAATTGAGCCTGATCATAATCCTCTGCATAGTAGGCTGAAATAATTCGATTGTACCATTTTACTACTGCTCTAGGTGTGGCAGGATAATCATTCTTAAAATTCTTCGAAATGATAGTCTGCACTTCGGATAACTCTACATTTTCATCTGCTTTAGCCGTGGCATTACGGCGTGATAAGTAGGTATAGTAGCCCACAATTAGGCATGCCATACAGATAACCGCTATTCCTATTCGCAGTACCTTTTTCATATTACTCCTCCGCAAAATCCAATTCTAAGAACTTGCCATCTTCCCCGAGCTTAGCCTGTGGAAAAATATCACAGACAGCTTTCATATATCTTTTATGACCTGTCATGGATGGTGAGAAATGTGTAAGCCAAAGTTCGTTTACATTTGCATCCTTGGCAACCTGAGCCGCCTCATAGAAGGTCATATGCTTATTCTGTTTTGCTTTTGCTAATTTATCCTCCTCTGCATACATGCCCTCGCAGATAAGAAGATCAGCGTCCTTTGCCGCCTCCACAAGAGATTTGGTAGGACGGGTATCTGTACAATAGGTAACTTTTATACCCTTGCGGGCATCTCCCATTACCATTTCAGGAGTGAAAGTCTTTCCTTCGTGCTCCACTGTCTTGCCCTTTTGAAGTGGATTCCAAAGTGTAACAGGAAGTCCAAGAGATTTGGCTGCTTCTACATCAAATCGACCCTTTCTTGGAATATCTATCGTATATCCGTAGCAGAGAACATTATGGTTAACTCTGAATGCATGGATATGGTAGCCTAATAATTCGAAGCATTCATCTGCTTCTGTAATCTCGTGAAACTTAATCTCAAAGGGAAGCTCTGGAGCAATTACCCTGAGAGAATTAACCACCTTTTCAAGTCCCTTTGGGCCAACGATGGTAATTGGTTCTACTCTGTCTGAGTTGCCCATGGAAAGAAGCAATCCTGGCAGGCCGCTGATGTGATCAGCATGGTAATGTGTAATACATATAATTGAGATTGGGTTTGGAGAGAAGCCTGCTTCCCTTAGAGCAACCTGTGTGCCCTCTCCACAATCCACTAACAAGCCCTCTCCATTAAATCTAAATAAACATGAAGTGAGCCATCTATTAGGCAGCGGCATCATGCCTGCTGTGCCTAGTAAACAAACGTCTAACATTAAATAGTCCTTTCAAATTTCATGCAAATGGCATCTTCCACTGGATTGGAGTAGAAATACTTACGTACGCCAATTTCTTCGAAACCGAAGCTTTCATATAAGCGACGGGCTGGAGCGTTGCTGACACGAACCTCTAAGAAGATAGTGTCAACGCCACGTGCTTCAAGTTCCTCTATTGATTTGGCAAGAAGCTGACGGCCTAATCCCTGACCTCGATATTTTTCATCTACGACAATATCTGGAAGCTCTGACTCTGGCGGTGTGAGATAGTAAACGCTGAAGGCTGCTATCTGCCCATCATCTTCTGCCACCATTATAAAGGAGTGGTCTGAAGCAACCGCTTCTTCATAAGACTTCAAGGACCATGGACAGCTCATGGCTGCGTTTTCGATTTCTACTATCGATGGAAGGTCCTTTTCATTTGCAAATCTGTATGTAAAAGCCATTAAGCTTTTCCTTCCTTTTCCATACGCTCTCTTTCAGCCTGAGACAAACGAAGGTATTCTGGTCTGTGATCTGCTGCAATCTCACAATCTCCATTTGCATAGTAGATTGAACCGAGGCATGCCACTGCTGAAGCATGCTGACGATTGAGATGAGCTGGAGCGAATCTATATGGAACCTTAATAATTTCTTCAATCTTTTCTTTGAATACTGGAACTCCATCTCCAAGGAATGTGACTGGCTGACCAGCTTCATTTATCTTTTCTGCTATTTCAGCAAAATCAACTGCGCACTGAGCGTGTACTACTGTGAATTCACCGGACTGTTCGAACTTATAGAGGCCAGTGTATACCTGCCCACGTCTTGCATCTAAGATTGGGCAAATAATCCCATCATTTCCCCACATGTTATAAGCAAGGGCGTCTACTGTTGGCACTGACACAATTGGACAGCCAAGAGATAAACCCAATCCCTTTGCTGTGGCAGAAGCAATTCTAAGTCCTGTGAAAGAACCTGGACCCGCTGAAACTGCAATGGCATCTACTGAATTAAGATCCAGCTCTACCATCTTTTTGAGCTCATCAAGCATTGGAAGCAAGGTCTGTGAATGAGTCTTCTTGTAACCTGTGGTGTACTCGCCAATTAAATTATCATCTTCTACGATGGCAACTGAGGCAACCAGTCCTGAGCCATCTATTCCTAAAATCTTCATATTCTATATCTGTTCTACCGTAATTTTGCGATAGTCAAATCCCTTTTCTAAATCTTTTTCAATTGTAATCTGAGTGTAATGTTCTGGAAGAATATCTTCGATGAGGTTTGCCCACTCGATAAGTGAGACTCCATCGCCGTAAACATAATCCTCGTAACCAATCTCATCCATCTCTTCTACATCGCCTATACGATATACGTCGAAGTGATAGAAAGGCAATCTGCCTGTGTCATATACCTGCACAATAGTGAAGGTCGGACTGCAGATAGCTTCATCAATGTGAAGACCTGTGGCAAAGCCCTGAGTGAACACTGTCTTGCCAACACCCAAATCTCCAATAAGTGTAAATACCTGCCCTGGTGTAGCTGCTTCGCCAAGCTTTCTGCCAAGGGCATCTGTTTCTTCTGGTGAATTAGTTTCAAATATTTCTATCATTTTATTTGTATTTTGTAATCCTCTACGTGATTTTTAATATATTCAACAGCTGGCTCATACGCATCTCCAATATCCTCTTTAGGAATGATGTAAGCATTAACCCTGTTGCTGTAGATAAGAAGATATTTCTTCCAAGTAGCTACTTTGAACACATACTCCCATGGAAGCTCTGCTGGCTCCTCTGATGCTGGGGATGTGACAACAATGCCTGTATCCTTGAGCTGATATCTGATTGGGTGCTTGAACACCTCCTGCTGCATCTGAAGCTTGGCTCTTGTCTTCAAGGTGAAGGGCATATAAAAAATTATAATAGCCGCAAACAACACATAGGACATTCGCCAAAACACTGGTAGTGTATCAAATTTCAGCATTAATACAAGTAGTAAAAGTATTCCAAGTGCAAGGGACATAATACGCTGCCCCAAGGCGTGGTGCCAATTGAATTTGAATAAATCTTCTTCTTTAATTTGGGTTTCAAAGCTAATGTTATCCATAATGCACGTATTCTCCCTATTTTTCTATTAGTTTATCATATATTTGTGCATAAAAAAAGACGAGCCGAAACCCCTAACGACTCGTCAAAACCTTATCTCCTAAAAAGCAAACTCACTGTTACTTTTCTCGACTAAAGAAAGTATAGAATTACTAGTAATTAATGTCAACAGTTTGCCTCTTGGAGAGTATTATTTTGTAAAATTATGACAATTTCTGCCATCAATATCTGTGTATGATTACAACACTTAAACCTTTAAGCTTTCTTAGCCTTATTGAGCTTCATTGTGAGAGCGATTCTGCCCTTTTTCTCATCAACAGATAAAACCTCTACATCAACGATATCTCCGACTGAAACTACCTCAAGCGGATGCTTAATATAACGGTCTGTCATCTGAGAAATATGAACTAATCCATCCTGATGAACACCGATATCGATGAAGGCACCAAAATCGATTACATTACGAACAGTACCCTTAAGTTGCATGCCTGGTTTAAGATCTTTCATCTCAAGAACATCGCTCTTAAGGATAGGCTTTGGCATATCCTCACGAGGATCACGACCTGGCTTTTCAAGCTCTTTAACGATATCCTCCAAAGTCATCTCACCAACGCCAAGTTCTGTGGATAAAGCCTTAATATTAGAAATACTCTTGTGGATATCCTTAAGTGTTCCTGCTGCAATATCCTTTGTGTCGAAGCCAAGCTTCTCAAGAAGAGCCTTGGCTGCATCATAACTTTCTGGATGAACAGCTGTGGCATCAAGTGGATTCTTACCACCTGTGATACGCATGAAACCTGCGCACTGCTCAAATGCTTTTGGTCCAAGCTTTGGAACCTTCTTAAGCTCTGCACGTGAATTAAAACGACCATTTGTCTCACGATATTCAACAATGTTCTTTGCAAGAGTTTTGTTGATACCAGATACATACTCTAAAAGTGAAGCAGAGGCTGTATTAAGATCTACACCAACAGCGTTAACACAAGTCTCTACAACACCTGCAAGTGTCTCGTCAAGCTTCTTCTGATTCATGTCATGCTGATACTGGCCAACACCTACTGATTTTGGATCAATCTTTACAAGCTCAGCAAGTGGATCTTGGAGACGACGCGCCATAGATGTTGCACTACGCTGTCCTACATCGAAGTTTGGGAACTCCTCTGTGGCAAGCTTGCTGGCAGAATAAACAGAAGCACCTGCCTCATTAACGATAATGTACTCAACCTTCTCTGGAATCTCTTTAAGCATATCTACGATAATCTGCTCAGACTCACGGCTAGCAGTACCATTTCCAAGAGAGATAAGGGAAACGTTGTATTTCTTAATAAGGCCTTTGATAACCTTCTTTGTCTCCTCTACTTTGTTCTGAGGTGCAGTTGGATAAACAACAGTAGTATCGAGAACCTTTCCTGTTGCATCAACTACTGCAATCTTACAACCTGTTCTAAAAGCTGGGTCCCAACCCAGAACATTGCGACCAGCAATTGGAGGCTGCATGAGAAGCTGTGTAAGGTTCTTGCCAAATACCTTAATAGCTCCGTCTTCTGCCATCTCTGTAAGATTGTTTCTGATTTCATTTTCAATGGAAGGTGCAATTAGTCTTGTGTATGCATCCTCGATTGTATCGATGAGCGCCTGATTCGTATTTACGTTATCACGGCTGATAATTTTCTTCTGAAGGTAATTAAGAATATCCTCTACAGGAGATTCAATGCTAACCTTAAGAATCTTCTCTTTTTCACCACGATTGAGAGCAAGAATTCTATGACCTGGAAGCTTTGCGATAGCTTCATCATAATCATAGTAATTCTCATAAACAGATTCTGCTTCGGCATCCTTTGCCTTAGAAACGATACGACCATTCTTGAAAGTCTTTTCACGAATCCAGGTACGATAATCCGCATCATCAGAAATGCTTTCAGCGATTATATCGCAAGCTCCTGCGATAGCTTCCTCTGGTGTGTTTACTTCCTTCTCTGGATTGATGAACGCCTTTGCCTCGTCTGCAAGGGACTTATCTGTCATCTGAAGAATGATGATGTTTGCAAGTGGCTCCAAGCCCTTTTCCTTAGCGATAGTTGCACGAGTGCGGCGCTTTGGACGGTAAGGACGATATAAGTCATCTACAGCTACCTGTGTCTCTGCTTCAAGAATAGCTTTCTTAAGCTCCTCTGTAAGAAGTCCCTGCTCTTCGATAGAAGCAAGGCAAGTAGCTTTTTTATCTTCGAGGTTTCTTAAATATGTGAGGCGCTCTGCAAGTGCACGAAGCTGCTCATCATTAAGACCACCTGTAACTTCCTTTCTGTATCGTGAGATAAATGGAACAGTGTTGCCTTCATCTAATAATTTTATAGCAGCTTCAACCTGCTGTGGACGAACTTGAAGTTCAGTTGCTATCTTTTTAGTAATATCCATGATGTACTCCTATTTAAATATTTTTTTCACACGTGAAGAAAGATTACGTACGAGAATAGACGCTGACCAGGTGATGAAAATGCACGCTAAGAGCAACGCGAAAATTTCTCGATGGTTATATGCTTCTACTGATAAGTGTGAATAGAATAAAATCATTATTCTATGATGTAATAAAATTACATACCAGCTGATGCCGGAGATGTAAGTTATTATCGTATATACGGATTTTTCTGATGAGATTTCCACATCACGAAGTGCAACCAGCATAGTCATGCTTATTGCAAAGTAAATAAGTTCATTCTGCTCCTGTGTAAGCTTCATCCATTCGAAGGATGGAACGAAACCTATAAGGCAGAAGTAAATAAAGATAAGTGCCGATAAAATCGCACAAACTATTCTAAGCTTTGAATTAATCTTCTCGTCTCCAAGCTGTACCTGAAGAAGCATTCCAAGATAGAAATACACGATGATAAAAAGTGGATTCATCAACTGCGTAAATGGGAATGGATTGTAGATTAAAAGAGCAATTACATACCATACAAGCAATACTCCCAGTGTGATGAATTTGAATTTATTAAGTAGCTTGGCAAGAAGAGGGAATAGTGCATAGCAAACTACTATACATGACATAAACCACTCACCAATAAGGTAGAAGTCTGCCTTTATAAGCTGAGCCACTCCGTCTACACCAAGGATGGTAAATATAAATCTGCTGATTGGAAGATCGTGACCTACCACCTGATTATCCACCAAAAAGCAAACCACAAACATTATTGTGTAAGCTACATAAAATGGAATAAACAATCCCTTGAATCTTCTTAAATAATATTTCCCAAGTGGCAGCTCATCCTCATGATTATACATAAGGGCATAGCCTGAAATTACAAATAGGAAAAGGCTGGCTGGACGAGCCAAAATATTAAAGAAATAGTTATAGCCGTACATGGCACCATCTGTGCCCTGGGCTGTAACAATATACTCCACAAAGAAGTGGTAAAAGAATATAAAAATGACGCCGATATCGCGGAGGATATCAAGGCCTATGATTCGTTTTTTCATGTATACTCTCCTAGTTTTATTTTCTAGTTAAGTATATAAAAAAACAGCCGGCACCACAAGGTGCCAGCTGCTTCCTTTTATAATGTCTCTACATTTCTTGTTGCTACAACGTCTACGCCGGTTCCGCAAACATCCTTAACAACTACATCTCCGATATGTACTGGAGCTTTCATGACTGCTGCATCAATCTCCTTCATAACATCAGCGATTTTGTCCTTTGGAATGTTGGACTTTGTCTTAACTGAAACACGTGGCTTGTCGCCGCCTAAAATAACAGCTGTAGATGTAACTGTTCTCTCAGGATGTGTTACTTCGTTTTTAGCGTAATTCTCGCCGATTTTGCAAGTGTTACCTGTTACAGATAAAACCTCGCCATTTTCTAATTCTACTGTAATCTGGCAACCCATTGGGCAGCCGATACAAGTTAATTCTCTTTTTTCCATAATCTATCTGCCGCCTCCTTTTACTCTGCTTCAATCTTAACTGTGATTTTCTTTAATCCTGGCTTCTCAGCAAGCTTGTCCTTGAGAAGGATAACCTGTTCCATCTCGCCTGGTGCCATGATACGTTTCTTGTTGTGCATTACTCTCTCATCATCGAAGTAAACACTTACATATGAATCCTTGTAAACAGCACCAACACGGAAACGAACTGTGAGCTTGTCATCCATTCTGTCTACGTTAATTGTAGATGGAACTGTGTAACGAGCGCCTTCTGTTGCAACGATTTCGATATCAGCTGCACCATCAGTAAGCTCTCCCTTAACAAACTTGGCTGCGTTCTGGCCGGCTCTGTCTGCTTCCTCAGAAACGTAGTCAACAAGATCGTGTACATGAAGAACGTTACCACAAGCAAATACGCCAGGGATATTTGTCTCAAGAGACTCATTTACAACTGGGCCACTTGTGATTGGGCTCATCTCAACACCTGCTGTTCTTGAAAGCTCATTCTCTGGAATAAGGCCGCAAGAAAGAAGAAGGGTATCGCAAGTGTATCTTTCCTCTGTGCCAGGGATTGGCTTGCCCTTGTTATCAACTGCTGCAATTGTGACAGCTGTAAGGTGCTCCTTGCCCTCGATATCAACAACAGTGTGTGATAACTTAAGTGGAATACCAAAGTCATCAAGACACTGAACAATATTTCTCTTTAATCCGCCTGAGTATGGCATAAGCTCTGCTACAACCTTAACCTTAGCACCTTCAAGTGTCATACGACGTGCCATGATAAGTCCGATATCACCAGAACCGAGGATAACTACCTCTCGGCCTGGCATGTAGCCTTCGATATTTACAAGACGCTGAGCTGTACCTGCTGAGAAAATACCAGCTGGTCTATAGCCAGGAATGTTTAAAGCTCCTCTTGGACGCTCGCGGCATCCCATTGCAAGGATAACTGCGCCAGCCTTAATCTGGTACATACCATCCTCACGGCTCATAGCTGTAACAACTCTGTCGCCTGAAATATCCATTACCATTGTGTTGAGCTTGTATTCAATCTTAGCATCGAGAACCTTCTCGATGAAACGATAAGCATACTCTGGACCTGTAAGCTCCTCTTTAAAGGTGTGGAGACCGAAACCGTTGTGGATACACTGATTAAGGATACCACCAAGTTCTTTATCTCTCTCTAAAATAAGAATTTTATCTACACCAGCGTTTCTTGCTGCAACTGCAGCTGCAAGACCTGCTGGGCCACCGCCAACAATAACAATATCATAGTTCAACATTACTGCTCGCCTCCCTTCTGATTTTTGGTGCGCTCAATTACGATATTTGAACGTCCACCGCTCTTTGTGATTTCTTCATACTTAAGGCCGAGCTCTCTGTGAAGAATTTCCATTGTCTTTGGAGAACAGAAACCTGCCTG
The DNA here is from genome assembly GCF_900115215.1 of Pseudobutyrivibrio sp. UC1225. NCBI lineage: Bacteria > Bacillati > Bacillota > Clostridia > Lachnospirales > Lachnospiraceae > Pseudobutyrivibrio > Pseudobutyrivibrio sp. UC1225. The sequence goes on from NZ_FOVQ01000009.1 coordinate 12,464, forward strand.
ACATCTTCCCATTCCAGCACGTGTTCTTCTCTTAACTCCATCAAGAGAACGAGCACCAAGTGGTCTATGGATTGCATCAAGAATTTCTCCCTCTGAAATAGATTCGCAGCGGCAAATGATGTTACCATATGCTGGATTTTTCTTGATTAACTCATTTCTTTCTTCAACTGAAAGGTCTGCTGGGTTCATAACATCCTTACGTGTGCTAATCCAGTTAGCCTTTGGCTTGAGAGCCATCATATCTCTCAACATATTTCCTACCATCTCACCGATAGCTGGGCTTGATGTAAGACCTGGTGATTCTATAGCTGCACAGTCAATAAAGTGCTTAGCACCCTTAACCTCGCCAATGATAAACTCGTGACGAGCTTCGTGTGCACGAAGGCCTGCGAAGGATGTAATAACCTTTCTCATTGGAAGATTCTTTACGTGATCGTTTGCCTTTGCAATCAAATCGTTAATTCCATCTGCTGTGGTGTTGGTGCCTTCCTTATCCTCAATATCAATAGCTGTAGGACCAACGATAAGGTTGCCGTGAACTGTTGGAGAAACAAGAACACCTTTACCAAGATTTGTTGGCTGAGGGAAAATTGTGTGGCTAACATGTCCACCAACCTCTTTATCAAGGAGGCAATAATCACCTCGACGTGGGATGATTTCGATTTTGTCATCATCCTGAGATACCATATTGTGGATAACACCTGAGTAAACACCTGCAGCATTTACTACATATTTAGAAACATACTCACCATTGTTGGTGCGAATGTGCCATAATCCGTCTTCACCAGCTGTAATAGCTTCTACCTTTGTATTAAATCTAAAATCTACTCCGTTTACATTTGCGTTTTCTGCCATTGCAATGCAAAGCTTGAATGGGCAGATAATTCCGCCAGTTGGTGCATATAAAGCACCCTCAACATTATCTGAAAGGTTTGGCTCCATCTCGAGAGCCTCTTCGCGTGTAAGAATCTTTAATCCCTTTACGCCATTTTTAACACCTCTGTCATAGAGGTCCTGAAGTCCTGGAAGTGCTTCCTTGTGGATACAAACAACCATAGAACCATTTCTTTTGAACGGAATGTCCAAATCACGGCAAAGGTCGTCCATCATCTCATTTCCACGAACATTTAATTTAGCCATTAATGAACCGGCTGCAGCATCAAAACCTGCGTGAACAATTGCAGAATTTGCTTTTGATGTACCCTCACATACATCCTCACACTTTTCAAGAACACAGACGTTAGCTTCGAAACGTGAGAGTTCCCTTGCAATTGCGCTTCCTGAAACGCCTGCGCCTATGATTATGACATCATACAACATATTTTTTCTCCTTCTCAATAAAACTTATACAAAAAGGCGAGGGAAATAAACTACGTCCCCCGTAGTCTCATTATTCTCTCGCCTCATTAATACACTATTAAATTCTAATTAATATTTTAGCCAAACATCTGAGCAGCTGCAAGTGCATTGTAAAGAACTGATGCAACAATACCACCACAGATAGGTGCTACTGCTGGGATCCATCCATAGCTCCAGTTACCATCCTTCTTACCAAAGTTTGGTGCAAGGCAAAGGTAAGCAATACGAGGAGCTGTATCTCTTGCTGCGTTCATAGCGTATCCTGTAAGACCACCAAATGAAGCACCGCAAGCAACGATTACGCCATAAACAAGTACCCAAACTGTTCTGTCTGAGCCAGCTGGAATAAGTGCAAGTGTGAATACGAGCACGAATGTAGCTACGAACTCAGAAGCAAAGTTGAGAACCTGATTTGGAATAGAAGGTGCTGTACAGAAGCATCCACGTACTACTGCGTCATCAGCTGTTTCCTTAATGTGATCTCCATAAAGGAAGATAAGGATTGCTGCGCCTACGAAACCGCCAAGCATCTGTGCAACAATCTGTCCAGGTACTGTGCTCCAGTCACCTGTTCTGATAGCAAGACCGATTGTAACAGCAGGGTTGAACGCTGAAGGGCATCCTGTGAAGTTGCTCATTGCAAATGCAGGAACCATAACTGCCATTCCCCAACCGATGAGGATATGAACAGCTCCGCCGCCCTTGAAACCTGACTTGTTCAATGAAACGTTACAGCAAACACCATCTCCGAGTAATACAAGTAAAATAGTACCTATAAACTCGCCTACATAAACTGACATAAAAATTTCCCCCTTACTTAAAATATAATATTTATAAGCACCCAATAAATATAACATGCTCCCGCAGGCCACCTTCCATACTCGGGCAAGGGAACTCCCCTAAAGGGGCACCCTCCTTCCCCGGCATGGAGCCTTCCTGCTCGCGCTTGCCAACTTTCCGAAGGGTGCTTATTGTTCAATTTTTTAACGACTTATTCTTTAGCCCAACCACGTGTAGCTGCAACAGCCTTTGTCCAGCCCTTGAGAGCAGCTGTTCTGTCAGCGTTTGTCATCTCTGGCTTGAACTCGCGGTCAACTGACCAGTTCTTAATAACGTCTTCCTTGCTCTTCCAGTATCCAACTGCAAGACCTGCAAGGTAAGCAGCACCCATAGCTGTTGTCTCAACACAGCTTGGACGAAGAACGTCAGTGTTGATGATATCAGACTGGAACTGCATCAAGAAGTTGTTGTTTGATGCACCACCGTCAACCTTGAGAGCTGTAAGGTGCTTTCCAGAATCGAGCTCCATAGCATGAAGAACATCGTATGTCTGATAAGCAAGTGACTCAAGTGTTGCTCTGATAAGGTGATATTTATTTACACCACGTGTAAGACCTGTGATAGCTCCACGTGCGTATGGATCCCAGTAAGGAGCGCCGAGACCTGTGAAAGCAGGTACAACATAGCATCCGTTTGTATCCTTAACGCGAGTAGCGAAGTACTCTGAATCTGGTGAAGAATCTACAATCTTTAACTCGTCACGGAGCCACTGAATAGCAGCACCAGCAACGTATACAGAACCTTCAAGTGCGTATGTAACCTTTCCATCTAATCCCCAAGCGATGGTTGTAAGAAGGTCATTCTTAGAGAAGATTGGCTTCTCACCTGTGTTCATAAGCATGAAGCAACCTGTTCCGTATGTATTCTTTGCTTCACCCTCTTTGTAGCATGTCTGTCCGAAAAGAGCTGCCTGCTGATCACCAGCAGCACCAGCGATACGGATAGGACCACCGAAGAATTCTGGATCTGTCTCTCCATAGATGCAGCTTGAAGGCTTAGCTTCTGGAAGCATGCTCATAGGAATGTCAAGAATCTGGCAAAGCTCCTCATCCCACTCAAGAGTGTTGATGTTGAATAATAATGTACGTGAAGCATTTGAGTAATCTGTAACGTGTACTTTACCCTTTGTAAGCTTGTAGATTAACCAAGAATCTACAGTACCGAAGCAAAGCTCACCTTTCTCTGCTCTCTCACGAGCACCCTCTACATTATCAAGGATCCAACGGATCTTTGTTCCTGAGAAATATGGGTCAAACTTAAGACCTGTCTTCTGCTGGAACTTCTCAACGATACCAGGAATCTTTCCCTTCATCTGCTCAGCCCAGTCAGCTGTACGACGACACTGCCATACGATAGCGTGTGTGATAGGCTGTCCTGTTGCTCTATCCCAAACGATAACTGTCTCACGCTGGTTAGTGATACCGATTGCTGCGATATCCTCTGACTTAGCATTAACCTTTCTCATAGCCTCACGAGCTACAGAAAGCTGTGTCTGCCAAATTTCATTAGCATCATGCTCTACCCAGCCTGGCTGTGGGAAGTACTGTGTGAATTCCTTCTGTGCAACAGAGCACATCTCACCTTTCTCATTGAAAAGGATACATCTGTTACTAGTTGTTCCGGCATCGAGCGCCATTACGTATTTTGCCATTATTACTCCTCCTTCTTTTGCCTTGTGGCATTGGCTAATACTAAGGAGTGGCTGTTAACGAATCCCTTAAAGCTCCCATACCTCTTCATTCGTGGTAGATACGGCGAGCACCCCATTATTAAGTGCATTCATTACATCATCTTTGTCACCAATAAGTCCTCCTGCCAAAACAGGAACTCTGCTGGCTTTGTTAACTCTCTTGATAATCTTTGGTAAGACTATACCTGGGAGAATCTCGATGACATCTGGCTGAGATATTCCGTGCCGGTCTTGCTTTTCAATATTTACAAGAGCCATGCTGTCGATTACAAAATATCTGAGCACTGTATATAAGCCTAACTCCTTTGCCCTTCCGATAAGATTACCCTTGGTGGTAATTATTCCATCTGCCTGGGTGTTATTTTTGATGAAGTCTACTGAGATTTCTTTGGTGTTATTAAGACCTGTAATCAAATCTAAATGAACCATTGCGATTTTGTCTGCTGATTTTATTCTTTGCACGATACCTGGAATCGTACATACATCCCCATAAAGTATGAATATAATCTCGCATTCCGTTTTAATCGCTTTCTCAAGCCCCTTATCATCTTTTATGGCTGCGATAACTGGATTTGCTTCCAGCTTTTCGATGAAGTCTCTATGCATTGAAAATTTACTCCCTCTAATACCCTTATTGTTTTAGGCACAAAAAAAGAACATGCCTAAAGATACAAGAGCTCCAACTCTCGACACAGCCACATTCTCATCTTCTCACGGGCATTTATTAACTTTTATGTTTAAATGATACACGACATATGGGTAAAATTCAACATATATTTTTCACATAATTATCATTATCTGTTCATAATTGCTCAAAATTGTCATTGTTACTATATTAACAAACTGTAAATTATGTATAAATAGGCTTATTTTAAGGAAATAGTGTTTAGCGAAAATAGACAACTGTATTTGCGAGAAAGAATTTAAGTAAAATTAAAGCAAGTTTTGATAGTTGATACCAAAACTTGCTTTTTGTCTCAATGGGAAACCGTTTATTTCTGAACGTTTACTATAGCGTTGTATAAATCGTCATATTCTTCGAAGGCTGGATACTGTGGATAGTCCTTCTTGATTGCATCTGTTGTTCTAAATAAGAAGCCTGCCTTTGATGCTTCAATCATTGCGAGATCATTGAAGCTGTCGCCACTGGCAATAGTGTCAAAGCCACATGACTGCAATGCTCTTACTGTTGTAAGCTTACTCTTTTCGCAGCGCATCTTGTAGCCTGTGATTTCTCCATCATCTCCGACAATCAACTCGTTGCAGAAAATGGTAGGCATTCCAAGCTTTTCCATAAGAGGTCCAGCGAACTGTGAAAATGTATCGCTAATAATTATAACCTGTCCAAAGGCTCTGAGCTTATCCAAGAACTCCTTTGCACCTGGAAGTGGATCAATTGTAGCGATGGTGTCCTGAATCTCTTTAAGTCCAAGTCCATGCTCTTTTAAAATACCAATTCTATAATTCATGAGCTTGTCGTAATCAGGCTCATCTCTTGTTGTCTTTTTAAGCTCTGGGATCCCTGTTGCCTCGGCAAAAGCAATCCAAATCTCTGGAACCAGTACACCTTCTAAATCTAAGCAAGTAACATACATGTCTTATTCTCCTTATGCCAATCGAATTACTGAAATAATACCACCAAGCGCAGCCTTACGCTCGTTGAATTCACGCTCTGTCATCTCTGAAGTAATGAAACCCACTTCATCATCCAAGTCGAGATTTGAATATTCAACATTTTCAAAACCATTCTCAATATCTGACTGAGAAGCAGTGGTTCTAACAAAATATCTAAACTTCTCCTGAGTAGGATCTGAAAGCTGATACTTTTCATCAGTCCAGCCAAGCTTTATGTACTTATCAATATTCTTTGCGAGGAAAACCATATCTCCTACAACAGCTGATGCTGTAGGAAGGGCACCTGCGCCGGCGCCATAGTACATAGACTCGCCAAGCATATTTCCCTTTACAGAAACTGCATTCATAACTCCTGAGACATGATAAAGCATGTTCTCTGGCTTTACTAAATATGGTGCGACACGACATGCATATTTATCGCCAGCCTTCACGCTACGAGCGATAAGCTTAATGCTTCGTCCCATAGCCTTTGCATATTTAAAATCAGTAGCAGAAATCTTGCTGATTCCTTCTGTTGGAATATCATTGAAATCAACATTCTTTCCTGTGACAAGAGATGTAAGGATGGCAATCTTGCGGCAACTGTCGAAGCCTTCAACGTCTGCTGTAGGGTCCTTCTCAGCATAACCTAATGACTGTGCCTCTGCTAAAATCTCTGCATAGTCACTGCCAAACTGCTCCATGTTTGTAAGCATGTAGTTTGTAGTTCCATTGCAGATAGCATCGATTTCCTCTATAACATCACCAGTTAAGCAGGCGGTCAGGGTTCTAATGATAGGAATACCGCCACCTACAGCTGCTTCAAACACAAAGTTTACATTGTGCTTTTCTGCAATCTGCATCAGCTCAGCACCCTTATCGGCAACAAGTGCCTTGTTTGAGGTGGTAACTGATTTGCCAGCTTCCAACATTGCCTTCACAAAGGTAAATGCAGGCTCAACACCACCCATAGTCTCCACAACAATCTTAACCTCTTTGTCCTTGACTATTTCCTTATAGTCCTTAACAAAGCATTTCTCATGTGGATCTCCAGGGAAATCTCTTAGATCGAGAATATATTTAAGCTCAAGTGGCTCACCAATTCTCTCTGCCAAGACGTCTTTGTTTGTCTCAAGAACCTTTGCTACACCGGAACCAATTGTTCCGTATCCCATAATCGCTGCTTTCATCCTGTTGTCACTCCCTTGCTAAAATCTTTACATAATGAACACCATCAACGGCCTCTATCGCACTAACCAAATCAGAGAAATCCCCTGAATCTTCTAGTACATCCACCGATATAGTAAGGGTGGCAAAACCATTGACTGGAATACTTTGATGTATAGTCAAAATATTCACATGGAAGTGGGCCATCTCTTCCAAAACTCTGGATAGAATTCCTGGCTCATCCTCCAACTGGATAACCATATTAATTGTCTTTCCCTTTATATCCTCATGGAATGGGAAAATGTCATCCTTATACTTATAAAATGAGCTACGGCTTATGCCAACCTTTTCGGTAGCCTCCTGGACTGAATCGCATTTACCAGTATCAAGTAACTTTTTAGCGGCAACAACCTTTAGCAATACTTCTGGTACAGCTTTTTCTTTTAATACAAAATAGGTAGTCTTCTCTGCCATATCTCCTCCACAAGTGTCTTTTGTACAAATACATTTGTACACGCTTCAAAGATAATAACATTAAACACTACCTAAATTCAAGTACTTTATCATATTAAATTGTGAAAGTATTTTAAATACTTACGCATTCCAGATTTACTCTTTCAAAACTCCCGCAAGCCATCTCCCATCTCAGAACATTTGACTAGATGTCAAATAACCTGAGCGGGGCCCTCTTGCTCGCGCCTGCCAAGTCTTTCTATGGAATGCTTAATATCTAATCCGTATCTGATGTATTACGGTCTGGGCAACCTAATGATAACCATTTCAGGTACGCGTTCATGAACGGTGTGAGCTTTCCATCAAGGACTGCATCTGCATTTCCAGATTCTTCACCTGTACGAAGATCTTTGACCATGGTGTATGGCTGAAGGACGTAGGAACGAATTTGATTGCCCCAACCGATTTCTGAAACTTCGCCACGAATACCATTAGCTTTGGCTGCATTCTCCTCCTGCTTTAAAAGAAGAAGCTTTGTCTTTAACATCTGCATAGCCTTGTCTTTATTTTGGAACTGGCTTCGCTCGTTCTGACAGGTTACAACAATTCCTGTAGGGAAATGTGTGATTCTTATAGCCGAGCTTGTCTTGTTGATATGCTGGCCACCGGCACCTGAAGAACGATAGGTATCGATTCTGATGTCCTCGTCCTTAATCTCAACATCAACATCTTCTTCGATATCTGGCATTACATCACAGCTGGCAAAGGAAGTCTGTCGCTTGCCCTGTGCATTGAAAGGAGAAATACGCACCAAACGGTGGATACCTTTTTCTGATTTAAGATATCCATAGGCATTCTCACCATTCACCTGAAAGGTAACTGATTTGATTCCAGCTTCATCACCTTCCTGATAATCCAGCTCATCCACTGCATAGCCCATATCACCAGCCCAACGGCTGTACATTCTGTAAAGCATCTGTACCCAGTCACATGCCTCGACACCGCCTGCCCCTGAATGCAAAGTAACAATGGCACTATCGCCATCGTATTCTCCTGAAAGAAGTGTCTTCATTCTGAGAGTCTCTAAATCTGTCTCGAACTCTTCTATAAGAAGTGAAACAGTATCAACTATCTCCTGATCCTCTTCTTCATTTCCAAGCTCGATGTAATCTTCTATTTCTTTATATAAATCTTCAAGCTTATCTATGACTGCAACGTCATCCTTCATAGATTTAAGCTCTTTCATCTTGGCTGTAGATGTGGTAGCATCCGTCCAAAAATCTGGAGCCTCCATCTCGCGCTCAAGCTCTTCTATGCGAGCTTTCTTAGCTGCGACGTCAAAGTGAATCCCTCACTTCCGTCATAGAGTTTTTTTGCGACGTAAGTCGCTGCTTGAACTGATCAAGTTCTATCACGAAATCACCTCTTTCCTTATCTTAAGCTCGCTTGTTACGCTTACAATCCTGTGAATGCTCCGCTCATCTAACACGATTCGCTAAAGCATTTCACAGAGATTGTCAGCTACAAGCTATCTTATAATACTATTATTACTATTATTTTGCTAATACTTCTAAAGCTTTTTGAATCTGATTGTCTAGATCAACGGAATACTCGTCGTCTTCGCCACCCTGGAATTCGTATTCAAGCTCGATATCTGGAGCAATTCCTTTTCCATGGATGCACTCTCCGCTTGGAGTGTAATAAGTCTGAGTTGTAAGCTTTAAGGCTGAGCCATCGCTAAGTGGAATTGTAGACTGAACAATTCCCTTTCCAAAAGTATTTGTACCAATGATAGTTCCATACTCAAAGTCTCTGATGGCACCTGTAAAGATTTCTGCTGCTGAGGCTGTGTTACCATTTACAAGAACAACCATAGGAATATCCTTGGATGAACCCTCATCTGAAAGGAAATCTTCACGATGTCCAGCTTTATCCATTGTATAAACTACAGTACCCTTAGGGAGAAGATAATCAAGCATCTCAACTACTGAGTCAAGTAAACCGCCACCATTATTTCTCATATCGAAGACTACGGCTGTCATTCCCTGCTTTTCAAGATCCTTGTAAGCCTCGACAAAATCCTTGTAGGTATGCTCTGTAAATTGAGAAACTGCAATATATCCTACATTTCCCTCAAGCATCTGGTGTTCAACAGTAGGTGTAGCAATAGAAGCTCTAGTACATACAACTGTCTGCTCCTCACCATCTCTTGAAATCACAAGCTCAACATCTGTTCCTTCTTCGCCACGAATGTGCTGAACAAAGGAATCAAGCCCCTCATCTGTAGCAAGATAGCCATCAGCAGAAACAATATAATCGCCTTCCTTCAGTCCGGCTTTTTCAGCAGGTGTTTCCTTGTACACTTTTGTGATGGTTACAACACCAGTCTCTGCGTTCTTCTGAAGCAAAGCTCCGATTCCCGCATAATTTCCTGTAAGTGTAGTCATAAGGTCCTTGTACTCATCTGCTGTATAGTATTCTGAATATGGATCATCAAGACTCTCTACAACACCCTTGTAAACACCGTTTACAAGCTTATCATTATCTACATCCTGATAATAATAAGTTTCTATTATAGAAAGAATTGTGCTGAACTTTGAATCGCCAGATTTACCAGACTGCAAAGACTCAAGTACCTCTTCAGAGGATTCGTCCTTAAAGGAAATCTTCGAACCAATCACACTGATCCCTACAATAACCGTAGCGATACAACCTATCAGTAAGCAAATAAATCCCACCAAAAAGTAAGGCCATTTTTTAGCCTTCTTCTCTGTTTTTTCTTCGTAGTAGTAATTTACCACCCCTGGATCTACGACCTGCTTGTTCTGTTCATTCTGTTCTTCGTACATTATTATTCCTCCATTATATATAGGAGTGCCTCAGCATCCGCCAAGGCACTCCCTAAAACTAAACATTTTATACTAAACTCTTAAATGCTTGTGCAAAGTTACACGAGAACCGAACCAGCCGATTCCAATACCAAGAATAAGAGAAACCGGAACCAAAGTTCTAAAGATTTCTTCTACTGGTATGAAAGTAACCATATTACTGAGGAAATTGAATTCTGAACTAGCATACTCAATTACCTTTTCATATATGAAGAAAAGAAGCACCAATGGAATAATCGAACCAATCAAACCAATGAAAACACCTTCAACTACGAATGGCGCTCTGACGAAAGCATCCTTCGCACCAATAAGCTTCATAATTGCAATCTCTTCTCTTCTAACAGAGATACCAACCATAACTGTGTTGCTGATAAGGAAAACTGATACAGCAAGAAGTATGATGACAATGGCCATCGAAACGATTGTAATCGCTCTGTTGATATCTGTAAGCGTCTTTGCAGCAACTTCTGATTGATTTACCTGACGAACTCCATCAAGACCCTGAAGGAAGGAAACCAATGTAGGCTGCATTGAAACATCATTAAGATAAATCTCATAGTTTGCAGAATTAGCAAGTGGATTATCATCTGCAAAACCGGCAGCAAGCTGTTCATTGCCGCCAAAATATTCTTCCTGATAATCTGCCCAGGCTTGCTCGGCAGAAATATAATTGAAACTCTTTACCTCAACTCGCTTCTTAATCTCGTTTCCGATTTCATCTATACGAGACTGAGGAAGTCCTTCATCAAAGAAAACTGTAACTGCGACACCTTCCTCTGCAGTTCTCACCATAGACTGGAAGTTCGTTCCCAAAGCAAAGAAAATTCCAAAAAGAAAAATACATGCTGTCATGGTAGCTATTGAAGCAAGAGAGAACATCTTATTTCTCCAAATGTTCTTTAATCCCTGTCCAATGTTATAGATGTGAGTGCTAATCTTCATAGTCGTCACCTCCCACATCACTAACTACAACACCTTTTTTGATGGTGATGACGCGCTTATTCATAGCTCTGACGATTTCCATATTGTGAGTTACCACAACAACTGTGGTGCCTCTCTGATTAATCTCATCGAGAAGTCGCATGATTTCCCATGTATTATCACTATCGAGATTTCCGGTAGGCTCGTCTGCCAAAATAATCTTTGGCTCATTAACAAGAGCTCGAGCGATAGCTACACGCTGCTGCTCTCCACCTGAAAGCTGGCTTGGCTTTGACTTATATTTAGCTGCAAGTCCAACAAGTGAAAGTATTGTTGGAACCTTTTTCTTTATTTCTCTATTTGAACACTCAACTACCTTCATGGCAAATGCTACGTTCTCGTAAACATTTCTATCTGGAAGGAGTCGGAAGTTTTGGAATACTACACCAACATTCCTACGATACATAGGAACCTTTTTGTGAGTAACCTTTTTTAAATCCTGACCGTTAATGTAAATCTTGCCCTTTGTAGGCTCCAATTCTTTCAATAATAATCTGATAAGAGTAGACTTACCAGAACCACTATCTCCAACAACAAAAACAAATTCGCCTGGATCAATGTGAATAGTTACATCCTCGAGGGCAGGTTTGCCAGCCTCATAGGACTTACTAACATGATCTAATCGTATCAATTTTTTACCTCATTTCCATAACAATTACTATATTAGAACTTTTCGCTCTCCATATACTTCATATATTTTACTACCATTAATGCAATCTTGAAAGTAATGGCATCCTCGAATACGCGCAAATCAAGTCCTGTACTCTTCTCGAGCTTATCTAGTCTGTAAACAAGGGTATTTCTATGAATATAAAGCTGTCGTGATGTCTCAGATACATTTAAGCTGTTCTCAAAGAACTTGCTGATGGTTGTGAGAGTCTCCTCATCAAAATCATCAGGAGATTTGTTTTCAAAAATCTCTGAGATAAACATTCTACAAAGAGGAATAGGAAGCTGATAAATAAGTCGTCCGATTCCAAGCTGTGAGTATGCAATAACATTCTGGTCATTAAAGAAAATCTTGCCAACGTCCATAGCCATAGAAGCTTCTTTATAGGAACGTGAAACCTCTTTAATCTCACCAACAACTGTTCCGTAAGATACTCTAACCTTCTTTGTATCCTTATCATGGAAAGCATCGATAATAACCGCAGCTATCTTATCGATTTCAGCATTAGAATCATTCTCGCCCAATTCCTTAACAACGATGATGTTTCTCTCATCAACAGCTGTAACGAAATCCTTATTCTTGCCACCAAAGACAGAGCGAACTCTATCAAGCTCATCACCATCTTTTTCTGGGCCCACTTCAACAATCATAACTACTCTACGAGCATTTATATCAACATGAAGCTTCTTTGAACGATTATAGATATCTACCAAAAGGAGATTATCTAATAATAAATTCTTGATGAAATTATCCTTGTCAAAGCGCTCTTTATAAGCAATCATGAGCTCCTGTATCTGAAAAGCAGCAATCTTTCCAATTGTAGAAGACTCCTCACTATCACCCATTGCAAGTACAACAAACTCCAGCTGTTGATCGTCAAAGACCTTAAAGAAATGGCAACCTAACGCAACCTGACTTTCAGCCTCAGATGCCGCAAAAACAGCTACTGCATCAGAATACTGTGCAGTATCCCCAAATGTAGCTGCGCACATAACACCATCAGAATCCATAACGGCCAAGTCTATTTTTGTTAGCTGATGAAGTCCTTCTAGTGTATTTTGCATAATTTGATTCGAAATCATATCGAATACCTCCTGAGTATATATGCAATATCAACAATGTAAAACTCCCGTTTTGCATACAAATTCACATAACCTATCCATATTCTAATATAAATTACCAATAATGTGAATAGAAATATTATGATTATTTATGCAAATTTACAATTTTTACTATATATTTTTTATTGTGAGGTTTTACAAAAGTGTACAACAGAAGTTAAATTGTCAGATAATACTCAGATAAATCTGATAGAAGTTATTCTCTTCTAAAGTCAAGACTTTTAAGCAATTTCACAAGTTTTGTTGATTTAGGACAAAACAAATGTTTAGTGTCTTTGTGGATAACTTTTCAAACTAGTTCACAAATAATGTGGATAAAGTGGATAAGTCGTTAACAAGTCCGTTTTTTCATTTTGATTGTTTGAATTTTTGTTGATAAAATGTTGCATTTACACACAATGGAATATTATATGTATTTTTAACATTCAATTCTTTTGTGCAATATTATCTAAAATTTCTCCGGAATAGCAAATATAATTCTCTGACAATTCTACAAGTTTTTAGAATATATAACCATAATAAAAGGCATCACCTGGGTGATGCCTAAATATTTTAATTTCTAGATATTTAGAAGATTCTTCTGATAGCTAAAATCTTCTTATAGTTTACATTTGAGTATGTAATACCAGTTCTCTTATTTGATGCATGAAGAAGAGTACCGTTACCAGCGTAAATACCTACGTGACCTGAGTAACATACGATATCTCCTGGCTGCATATCATCATAAGATACCCCATATCCAACGCTACGCATTGAGCTTGATGAATGTGGAAGGCTTACACCAAATGCTGAATAACAACTCATTACGAAACCTGAGCAGTCAGTACCATTTGTAAGTGATGATCCACCATATACATATGGATTACCAACAAACTGTGATCCGTAATTAACAACTGATCCACCGCCTGAACCAGATGGTGCTGAATAGCTCTTTCCTGATGAAGACGATGAAGATGATGAAGACTTAGATGAAGATTTTGCTGCAGCTGCAGTAGCTTTCTTAGCTGCTTCCTCTGCTGCCTTTCTCTCTGCCTCTTCCTTTGCTAAACGAGCCTGCTCTGCTGCCTTAGATTCTGCAACTGTGAAGTCTGTAGAAATATCAACATAATCTGTGCTGACATATCCTTCACCTTCATTACATGTAACCTTAACCCAACCGCTATCAATATCTGACTCGTCGATAACTACAAGGTCATCTCCGATAGGAAGTAAATCAATAACTGCTGAATCAGTAGATGCTGACTCTCTAACGTGAAGTGTTGTAGTAGTAACTGTAGCAAGACGCTTTGAAACCTGCTTTGCAAGCTCTTCATTATTTTGTACTACATATTCACTCTTTACATAACCTGTTACATCACCAGAAGTGATAAGTAACCATGTACCATCTTCTGCTTCTACAGTATCTGAAACTGTAGCTGCTGAATTATTATAAAGCTTTCCAACGTACTCGCTCTCAGCTGAAGCTGTTTCGCGAATATATACGTAATTATCAACCTGTGCGATAGCTATGTTAGCATATGGATTCTCTGCTGCGGCAACCGCATCAGCTCCGTTATCTGCTAACTGTGTATCTGCTGCTATAACTGTTGCATTTGCAAGCATATCATTAACTGTAAGCTGTGCTCCTGCAAAAGCAGTATAATTAGTAGTCTCTAAAACGCCTGTAGCACTTGATAGTGCGCTAACACCCGATGTAGCACTAGCTGCATCTGAGGTAAGTGATATACTAGAAACAACGACGCAAGCAGCAATGGTGTAGCTAACGGCTCTTGTCAAATTTAATTTCATTTTCGTAAGAAATCCTCCAATATGTTACAACTTTATTACAACTTTGAACATTATATAATCTGTTTCCTATCCTGTCAAGTGAAGAATTTTCGAACTAATGCTCAACTTTATTGACATGTGTGTCTTTGTAATATTTTGTGATTATAAATAACGCTCTATAGAAGCAATAGAATTTGCTCCATCTGCAGTGGCTGTAATAACCTGCCTTAACTGCTTTGTTCTAACATCTCCGGCGGCATAAATTCCTTTAATGGATGTGGCACAGGTCTCATCTGCAATGATATATCCTGCATCATCCTGAGCTGGTAACCCCTCAATCGCCCCAGTATTTGGAACATTACCAACTGCAATAAACACACCATCAAGATTAATCTGCTGAACTTCATCAGTGTTTTTATTCTTTACACTAACAGCCTCAACCTTATCCTGTCCGATTATTTCCTCTACTGTAGAATCGAAAATAATCTGAATCTTGTCTGTAGCTTCTACCTGCTCCTGAAGAACTACTGCTCCTCGGAATTCATCTCTACGATGTATCAGGTATACCTTCTGACAAAATCTTGCAAGATAAAGAGCATCCTCCAAGGCAACGTCACCACCGCCAACTACAGCAACCACCTTATCTTTGAAAAAGGCACCGTCGCAGGTAGCACAATATGAAACTCCCATTCCTGAAAGCTCCTCCTCGCCTGGACAGCCAAGCTTCTTATTAGAAGCACCTGTAGCAATGACAACGGTTTTAGTCTCAAAGGTAGCTTTCTTAGTGATAAGCTCTTTTGTGTCGCCCTTATCTATAATAGAAGTAACTCTTCCTCGTGCGAACTCAACATTAAGCTTTTCACAGTGTGCTCTCATGGCTTCTGCCAAACCTTCACCTGAGACACCTGGCATTCCTGGATAATTATCAATCTCGTAAGTGCTAAGTATTTGTCCACCGCTGATAGAACTGGTATCTAAGACAAGAATGTTTCTTCCCGCTCTCTTGCCATAGATAGCCGCCGCAAGACCAGCTGGTCCTGCGCCAATAACAACTATGTCATAAATCATAACTTATTCTCCAAAATCCTAATTTTTAGTGGCAATAGCCTCTGCCTCTAAAAGAACATCTTTTGGGATTCTGGCAACTTCGATGCACGAACGTGCTGGGAATGGCTCTGGGAAGTACTTAGCGTACACCTCATTAATTGCTGCGAAGTCTTCCATGTTCTTGATGAACACAGTAGTCTTAACAACATTAGCCATAGATGTGCCTGCTGACTCTAAAAGAGCAGACATACTTTTGAATACTCTGTCGGCCTGAGCAGCTGCACCTTCTGGAATCACTCCTGTAGCTGGATCAACAGGAATAATACCGGATGTGTAGACCATACCATTCACTTCAATAGCCTGTGAATATGGGCCAATAGCTGCCGGAGCCTTTTCGGTAGAAATTACATTTTTCATACCAATATCCTCCTTTTCCTCTCCCCTTTTTTAACCGCTGATATTACTGGTTACATTATACCACGTAATTTAGTCGACGGCACGACGAATTTTGCCATCTGTTAAAGTTATTTTTCTTTCCTTATAAAGACGTCCTACTGCACGCTTAAAGGCAGCCTTTGAAAGACCAGTCTCTCTCTTGATAACTTCTGGAGAAGCCTTTTCTGAGAATGGTAATACTCCTGCGTAGCTGTCAATAAGCTCAAGAAGTGCCTCGGCATCATCCTCCATCTGGACATATGCCTTGTCTCTGATAGTGACATCACATTTACCATCTTCTTTGATTCCAGTGATGCGAACCATGATAACGTCACCGATACGATATTTTGAAACATCTTCATGACGAGGAATCATAGATGAATATTTGTCCTCAAGGGCAACGAAAGTACCAAAGTCATGACCGAACTCATAAATACGAGCCTCAACCTCATCGCCTACCTGATATGGTGGCTTTTTAGAAAGGAGCTCATAAATGCCCTTCATGCTGGCGCAAAGTCTCTCACTCTTATCAATGTATACTCTGACAAGAATCTCATCACCTTCTGATGGCTGACGTGTCATTTCTTTAAATGGAAGAAATAAATCTTTTTCAAGACCCCAATCCAAAAAGGCGCCCACCTTATTAACCTGGCTGACTGAAAGCACGCCGTACTGTCCAAGTGTTAACTTAGGCATATTGGTAGTGGCAATAAGTCTGTCCTTTGAATCCTTATATACGAAGGCAGTAACCTCATCTCCTATGCCAGATTCTTCTGGAACCTGCTTCTTAGGAAGAAGAACTCTATCTGTTCCGTCGGAAAGATATACTCCGAACTCTACCTTCTTTTCTATTTTAAGCTTCTGTATTTCTCCTAGCTTCATTATTTGTACTCCACAATTGTATAAATTTCATCGTCCTTTTTTAGAACGACCTGGTAACCTTGTTCTAATTCTACCAAATAAACCTGTAATTCATCAAATAGCAATGCTGCCTTTTTATAATTAACAGTGATGGTAGAGAAATCCTCCCTTGGAAGGAATCGTCTTGTCACATCTATATAGTAGGAATTATTCATGTGACTATTTGTATCAAGATGGAACTCACTGACAACAAATGTGCCCACCTGCTCACCTTCCGATGAGATTTTTAATTTGCTTCTATTGAAATCAAATTCTGGTCTGTCTGGATCTTCTGGATAAGCCTCAATCATTTTATCTGTAAGACGAGCTGGACGCTGACTCTCCAAATCCATTAATACCCAAAGCGAATCTGCATAAACCAGCAATTCGCCCTCTTCACTTTCTATAGTGTAGATACGTCTTGCCAGCATCCCCTTAACCTGATATGGATAAGTCTTAATAACAATCTTCTCCATATATTTAGGCATTCTGTTTATATGAATTTCGTATGCAGTGACAAACCAACCCATGTGATTAGGAGCAAGATAAAATACTCCAACTCCTACATCATCAGAATGAAAGCAACTGCAATCCTGCATGTAATTTACCAAATCAAAATAAGTAAGATTAAGATTAGCATCAACCTCGCTGTAACTTACTCTGCTATTATACTGATACATATCTACTCCTTTAGATACAAAAAAGACCTAAGCACTTTCGCTTAGGTCTTCGAAGCTGGCCCACAAGGATTCGAACCTTGAAATGACGGAGTCAGAGTCCGTTGCCTTACCATTTGGCGATGGGCCATTACTATTCGTTTCCGCTGTGTTTTTGTTTCTTTACCGCGTCAACGAATGCTATTATAGGACATAAATTTTAAAAGTGCAAGTACTTTTTTCAACTTTTTTTAAAATTTTAAAATTTGACCATCCAGTATGTCATATCGAATCTCGTCATCCCACGTAATTACGGCGTTTCCGGCAGTTTTGTCTGCAACAATTGTATTTAAATTTTCTACCATTTCTGATGGTGCAACGGATGAAATTACAACATCAGCTCCAAAATCCGTATTTAAAATTGGAAGATTTTTTTCTCTGAGAACATACTCAATTTTTCCATAGCCATTATAGTCAGTGGCAATGGAACATTCTCTTCCTGTTTTTGGAGAAAGAAGCTGACAATTTGCCAAGCCTTCCTGAACAGCTGCCTGATACGCACGGACAAGTCCGCCTGTACCAAGTAGTACTCCTCCAAAATAACGTGTAACAACCACAACACAATTATGGATATTCTCTCTGAGTAAAACATCAAGCATAGGACGACCTGCAGTCTGAGCTGGCTCGCCGTCATCATTACATCTTGTTATTTCATTATTCTGTCCAATCACAAAAGCAGAACAGTTGTGTCTGGCATCCCAGAATTCTTTCTTCTTTCCATTAATAAACTGTACAGCCTCTTCCTCGGAAGTAACTGGAGCTATATGGGCAATGAATCGAGATTTCTTTTCTTCTATCTCGCCTGTGCCACCTTTGTAAACTATTCTAAATTCCTTATCTGCCATGTCCCTTCCTTCCAATGCTTAGTTCTCTTTATTATAATCAAATTTTTTGCTATAATGAAGTCTAAATTTGGAGGTAAATATGAATTACGGAAAAGAAAATGCAGCTAAGCAATCCGCTCAGCTTACAGGACGAGGCAAGCGTAAACGCCATAGTGCCGGACTTGCTGTTATTCGTATCGCATTGATATGTATAGTTTCTGTAGTAATTGCATGCGGTGTTATTGCTTATCTCTATGCAAAAAATCTTATTGACCAGTTGCCAGATGTATCTACAATCGACATCTCACCTACTGGATATATGAGTACAGTTTATGATTCAAATGGAAATGAAATTGAGACTCTTGCTTCCACAGGTGCCAATAGAACTTATGTCAAACTAGATCAAATTCCTGAGCATTTACAACATGCTTTTGTTGCAATTGAGGATTCTCGTTTCTATGAACATAATGGAATTGACCCACAGGGTATTGTTAGAGCGGCTGTAACAGGCATAGCTAATGGCTTCCATTTTTCACAGGGTGCCAGCACAATCACTCAGCAGCTACTAAAAAATAACTATTTTACAACCTGGACTTCTGAACACACAAAAATAGACAGCATAAACCGAAAGATTCAGGAACAATACTTAGCAGTACAGCTTGAAAAAATCGTTAAGAAATCTGTTATCTTAGAGAACTATCTTAACAGTATAAATCTTGGGCAAAATACTTTAGGTGTTGAATCAGCTGCTGAAAGATATTTCAATAAATCTGTATCCGATTTGACACTTTCCGAAAGTGCAGTTATTGCAGGTATTACTCAGAACCCTTCAAGATATAACCCTATTACACATCCTGAAGAAAATGCAAAACGCCGTAAAAAAGTTCTCGGTGACATGCTAAATCAGGGTTACATTACTAATTCCGAATATGAAGCTGCTTTAGCTGATGATGTTTATGACAGAATTCAGGTTCTTAATACTGAATTATCATCATCTTCTACTTCATATTTTGTAGATGCTCTTACAGATGAAATTGTTACTGATTTAGAAGAAAAACTTGGATACTCTGAGTCTGAGGCATATTCATTATTATACTCAGGCGGTCTTTCAATTTATTCTACTCAGGATTCAAATATACAGAACATTGTAGAGGAAGAAATCAATAATACCGATAACTACAACAAGCTTGAAAAGGTTTCATTCTCTTACAGACTGACTATAACCAAAGCTGATGGTTCTACAAAGAATTATTCAGATATTACAATGCTTTCTTATTATCAGGCTGCAAAGAACAATAGTAATTACAATCTTGAGTTCGAATCAGAGGAAGCGGCAGCAGAAGCTATCGAAGCCTATAAAGCTGCTATTATGGAAGAAGGCGATGAAGTAGCCGGTGAATCAATCACTTACACACTTCAGCCTCAGGCAGCGATGACTATCATTAATCAATCCACTGGAGAAGTGGTTGCCATGGTTGGTGGACGCGGTGATAAAACAGCCGCTAAAACTTTGAATCGTGCTACAGGTATCAAGAGACAGCCTGGTTCTACTTTCAAGGTAATTGCCTGCTACGCAGCAGCACTTGATGCCGGTGGAATGACTCTTGCATCTGTTGAAAACGATATGCCTACTACCTATAGAAATGGTAAACCAGTTAAGAATTATAATAACTCTTACCTTGGATGGACCAACATCCGTACAGCGATTACCAATTCAATTAATGTAGTTACTATAGAAGTAATGGCAGATATTGGAACAAGTCTAGGCTTCCAATATGCAAAGGATTTAGGAATTACCACTCTTATTGACGGCGATAACAATCAGGCCCTTGCCTTAGGTGGTATCACTGATGGTGTTACAAATGTTGATTTGACATCTGCATATGCAACCATCGCAAATGGCGGCGAATACAACAAACCAATCTTCTACACTACAGTAGTTGATCATCAGGGAAATATAATTCTTGATAACAGAGAAAACACTCCTAAGAGAGTATTAAAAGAAACAACAGCATGGCTTCTTACAAGCGCTATGCAGGATGTTATGACTGCTGGAACTGGTAAGGTTGCCAACTTCGAAGGAATGGCTGTAGCAGGTAAATCTGGTACTACCACAAAGAATAAAGATACAGTATTTGCTGGTTTCACACCATACTATACAGGCGTTATCTGGGGCGGTTTTGATGACAATACACCTCAGAGCTACACTACTTATTCAAAGGTTATTTGGAAGGCTGTAATGAGCAGAATTCATAAGGAATTGCCCTACAAGAGCTTCACACAGCCATCAGGCATTGTAACAGCCACCGTATGTAAGAAATCCGGAAAGATTGCAGTACCAGGTGTATGTGATTGCGATCCTCGAGGTTCACAGGTTTACACCGAATACTTTGAGGAAGGCACAGAGCCTACAGAATACTGTGATAAGCATTATCTTGGTAATGTATGTACAGAATCTCACATGTTCGCAACATCAGGATGTCCACATTACTCAGGTGTATTCATAATTGGAGCAGGTGCCGGTTCACAGGATGAACCATTCGGCGTTGATCCAGCCACCTTCGGACAGTATTGTCCATATCATGGTGGCGAGCCATTACCTAACTCAGGTTCCTTCGGCGGAAGCGCCACAGGCACCACAGAGACCACCTCTGACGGAGTTAAGATTCAGGTTATAGGCGGAGAGTAAGCTTCGCTTTGGCAACCAAAAAAGAGCTTCAAATGAAGCTCTTTTTTTATATGCTTATTATTAAACTTCAAAGATCATATCGCCGTAGCTTGGCATTGGCCATACATCTTTGTCTACAATCATTTCAAGTGCATCTACTGGACGACGGAGGTCTTCCATAGCCTTTACAACATCTGAGTGGTAGAAGTTAGCTTTCTCACAGCTAGATGCCTTCATAGTATATGCTTTCTCGTTAGTTTCCTTAAGAGTGATAAGAGCATCCTTTGCCTCGCGAAGGTAATTAGATACCTTAAGAAGGAGCTCCTTCTGTGTGCTTACATCAGCCTCTGGACATGCATCTGTGATGGTGCCAATAGAAAGCCCAAGCTCTGTAGCATAGCTGATAACAGCTGGAATAATCTGCTTAGAAGCCATATCTATCATTGTACGAGCTTCGATGTTGATTGATTTAATATACTGCTCATATTCGATTTCTGCACGTGATTCAAGCTCTACCTTAGAGAATACTCCAAACTTCTCAAACATTGAAACAGTTGCATCTGTAGTAAGAGCTGGAATTGCTTCTACAAGGGAATTAATGCTAGGTAAGCCTCTCTTCTCTGCTTCTGCAATCCATTCCTCACCATATCCATTACCATTGAATACGATTCGCTGATGTTCTGTAGCAAGATCTTTAATCATATCATGAACAGCAGCATCAAAATCCTTTTCCTTTTCAAGAACATCACATGCCTCACAGAGAGCCTCTGCCATAATTGTATTTAAGACAACGTTTGGCTCACCTACGGAATCCTGTGAACCTGGCATTCTAAACTCGAATTTATTTCCTGTGAAGGCAAATGGTGATGTACGGTTTCTGTCAGTAGCGTCCTTTCTAAAATCAGGAAGAGTCTTAACACCTGTAGCAAGCTTCTCACCCTTCTTTGACTTTGTAGCTGTACCTGTGGAAATAAGCTGAGTAAGTACATCCTCAAGCTGCTCTCCAAGATATATAGAGATGATAACTGGAGGTGCCTCATTGCCTCCGAGACGCTGGTCATTACCAACATCTGCTGCAGACTCACGAAGAAGATCTGCATGCTTATCTACTGCCTTTAACACAAGGCAAAGAACAAGGAGGAACTGGATATTCTCATGTGGTGACTTACCTGGCTCAAAAAGGTTGATACCATCATCTGTTACAAGTGACCAGTTATTGTGCTTGCCTGAGCCGTTAACGCCGTTAAATGGCTTTTCATGAAGAAGGCACTGAAGGCCATGGCGGTTAGCCACCTTTCTAAGTGTCTCCATAATAATCTGGTTGTGATCAACAGCAACATTACACTGTGCATAGATAGGTGCAAGCTCATGCTGAGCTGGTGCAACCTCGTTGTGCTGTGTCTTTGAAGAAACACCAAGCTTCCAAAGCTCAATGTTTACATCGCGCATATATGCCTCAATACGCTCTGGAATAGAACCGAAGTAATGGTCGTCCATCTCCTGTCCCTTAGGCGGCATAGCGCCAAATAATGTACGTCCTGTGTACATTAAATCCTTGCGTGCAAGATACATTTCACGATCGATAAGGAAATATTCCTGCTCTGCACCAACTGATGGAGTAACACGCTGTGATGTGGTGTTACCAAATAATCTAAGAAGTCGAATTGCCTGCTCCGAAAGAATCTCCATTGAACGAAGAAGTGGAGTCTTCTGATCAAGTGCTTCGCCAGTATATGAGCAGAAAGCTGTAGGAATGCAAAGTGTAGCTCCAGCTGCATCCTGTCTTACGAAGGCAGGAGAAGTTGGATCCCAAGCAGTGTATCCTCTAGCCTCAAATGTGGCACGTAAACCACCTGAAGGGAAGGATGATGCATCTGGTTCACCCTTAATCAATTCCTTACCTGAAAAGCTCATGAGAACCTTTCCTGATGGTAGTGGAGCAGAAATGAAGGAATCATGTTTTTCTGCTGTAATACCAGTAAGTGGTTGGAACCAATGTGTATAGTGAGTCGCACCCTTCTCAATTGCCCATTCTTTCATCTCATGAGCAATTACATCTGCTGTCTCTAAATCAAGTTCTTTCCCCTCTGAGATAGTCTGCTTAAGCTTCTGATATGTCTTCTTTGGAAGGCGTTCCTGCATAACTGTATCGTTAAAAACGTTTTCTCCAAAGATGTCAGCCACATTAAAATATTGTTCCATTCTATATGTATCCTTTCACACAAAATAATAGAAAAGACAATCAGCATATAAAATATACCGATTGCCTTTTCCAAAGCTCATACTAGAGCCAAATAATCATAATGAATTAAGCCTTTCCTACTGAACCGAAAAGCTCCATCTTTTCTTTAACTGTAGCCTTGATAGCGTCTGTACCAGGAGCAAGAAGCTTACGTGGGTCAAATCCCTTACCCTCAAGATCCTTACCAGCCTCTACATACTTACGTGTAGCATCAGCGAATGAAAGCTGGCACTCTGTGTTAACGTTGATCTTAGAAACGCCAAGCTCGATTGCCTTCTTAATCATATCAGCTGGGATACCTGTACCACCGTGAAGAACGAGTGGCATAGCACCTGTCTTCTGCTGGATAGCATCAAGTGTCTCGAATGAAAGACCAGCCCAGTTCTCTGGGTACTTGCCGTGGATGTTACCAATACCAGCTGCAAGCATATCAACGCCAAGGTCAGCGATTGTCTTGCACTCTTCTGGATCAGCACACTCGCCCATACCTACAACACCGTCTTCCTCACCACCGATTGAACCAACTTCGCACTCGATAGAAAGACCAAGCTCATGAGCTACGTGAACGAGCTCTGTAGACTTAGCAAGGTTCTCCTCGAATGGATAGTGTGA
This sequence comes from Pseudobutyrivibrio sp. UC1225, assembly GCF_900115215.1. Lineage (NCBI taxonomy): Bacteria > Bacillati > Bacillota > Clostridia > Lachnospirales > Lachnospiraceae > Pseudobutyrivibrio > Pseudobutyrivibrio sp. UC1225. The sequence continues at coordinate 36,458 of NZ_FOVQ01000009.1, forward strand.
ACCATCAAACATGATAGAAGTGAAGCCAGCCTTAATGCACTTGTAGCATCCTTCGTATGTACCGTGATCAAGGTGAAGTGCTACAGGAACTGTGATTCCGAGCTCCTCGTCCATAGCCTTAACCATAGCTGCAACTGTCTTGAAGCCTGTCATGTACTTGCCAGCACCCTCAGAAACACCAAGAATTACAGGTGAGTTGAGCTCCTGTGCTGTAAGAAGAATGGCCTTTGTCCACTCAAGATTGTTAATGTTGAACTGACCAACTGCATAGTGGCCTGCTTTTGCCTTATCAAGCATTTCTTTTGCAGAAACTAACATAAAATTATTCCTCCATATTTTCGTTTTAGGCTTTTTAACCCTATCTAAACGAAATTTTAGCATAAGCTAAATTTCTATTCAATAGCAATTTCCACAGCGTGGCTCTCATCCTTTATGACAACCACGTCATGTTTTCCACCAAACTCTCCATCGAGAGTCCATGGAACTACATCAGAACTTAGAAATTTGATCTCCTCAGACTGGAAAGCATAAACCATATCTGAATCTGGAATGATACCAGTCATAAAACCGAGAATCTCATTAAGCTCAATAGGATTACGAGGCATTTTTATGAGGGTAACCTCAAATACACCATCATTTAAACCGATGTCACCACGGATAATACCCTGGAATCCTCCCACGGATTTTGAATTGGTAATCATTCCAAAAATGAACTCGTCATAAATGACATTTCCATCATATTCAACCTGCATCCTGAAAGATGGTATATCTCTGAGCTGCTTCGCTCCTTCTATAATATATGCTGCATGTCCTAGAATATTTTTCATGTCCTGTGGTGTAGCATAAGAAACCTCTGTAAAAAGACCAAATGCAGCCACATAAACGAATGAATCTGAATTAAAACGGCCTATATCGCATGGAAACAGGTTGTCAGAAACACTCATACGCGCTGCATTTAACATGTTCTTATCTATACCGAGAGAGTTTCCGAAATCGTTAGTAGAGCCTGCAGGAATGTATCCTATAGGCTTTCTCTGTTCTAATGGTAGCTTCATCATACCGGTAACAACCTCGTCCAAGGTACCATCACCACCAGAGCATACGATTCTATCGAAATTCTCTGCCTGTGCAATTGTTTGATCTGTAGCGTCACCACCAGCCTGAGTGATATGAACACTCACCTGATAGCCAGCCTTAATCATAATATCCAGGATGTCAGCCAGATGTTCTTTTATTTGCCCCTTGCCTGAGCGAGGGTTTGCTATAAATAATAATCTTTTTGACATATGTCCCTCTTAAGTATTACTTTATTTTGTAAGAAAATCAGAAAGCTCTGCTACTGCCTTTTCTTCATCATCTCCTGCTGCATCAATTACAACGTGCGAGCCAGAAGCTAATACCAAACTCATCATACCCATAATGCTCTTTGCATTGACCTTTTTCTCATCCATTTCAAAATAAATAGAACTAGAGAATCTATTTGCTAACTGAACTAAATGGGCTATAGGTGTAGCTTCCATTGAATTTGACATCTGAATAGTAACTTCTTTTTGCATGACGTCCTCCTGAATTTCTAATAAAACCTAATGCTGACTAATTATAATTCCTTTGCTATTGCAGCCAGCTTCTTAAACCGATGGTTAACTCCTGACTTTCCGATTGGTGGATCCAATAACTGCCCTAAATCAGCCAATGGCGTGTCTGGATATGCCAGTCTGATATTGGCTATTTCCTGCAACTGAACTGGTAAGTTTTCTAAACCCAGCTTTTCATTTATCAGATTAATTTCTTCAATCTGACGTACTGCCGCATTTACTGTCTTGCCAATATTTGCTGTTTCACAGTTTACCTTTCGGTTAATGGTGCCTCTTACTTCCTTTACAACCCTGATATTTTCCAAATCCATAACAGAATGCGCTGCCTCCATAACGCGGAGAATCTCTACAATCTGTGCACCATCTTTAATGTAAACAACATGTTTACCAGTGCGCTTAACAATTTTCGCCTCAACATCAAAGGCCTTCATGGCTTTCTGTAAAAGCTTAGCCTGCTGAGGAATGTTGCACACTATCTCAAAATGGTACCCCTTGTTAGGATCTGATATTGAACCCGCAACTAAAAATGCGCCTCTGATGAATGCTCTCTTACAACAGGTCTGCTGAATGACTATATCATCAACAATCTGTCCATCCTCAGAAAGTTTAAGCATTTTTTGCGTCTCAAAAAAAACATCGTCAGAAATAACGATGACATCTTTCCCTATATTACATACATTTTTTAATAAAGTAAAGACTTTTCTATTTAAATGGTCTTCTGTTTTTTTTCTGAAGCTGTCGAGCCCTTGTAACATAAAGACTCCAGCAAGCTCAGCGACGACACAATGTCGACTTTTTGGAACAACCAAAATAAGTTCTTCTTTTACATCTTTTGAAAATGACAATTATTTCCCTCTCAAAGCATCTTTTCCAATGTCTCGATGCTCAATTTTAAGTCCGTAAGACTCATCTCCATTTAATGCTTCAAAAATTTCATCTGCAAGACATACAGAACGGTGCTTGCCGCCTGTGCATCCCACCGCAATTACAAGCTGATTCTTTCCTTCATTAATATAGTTTGGAATCAGGAATTTGATAAGGTCTGTTGTCTTCTCTAGGAAGATTTTAGCCTCATCATATTTTAATACGAAATCCTTTATAGGCTGGTCGTTACCAGTAAAAGGACGAAGCTCTGTGTCATAATATGGATTTGGTAAGAAACGTACATCAAACACTAAATCCGCATCCTCTGGAATTCCATATTTAAATCCGAAGGATATTATTGTAACAAACAGGCTCTTGTATTCTGCGTCATCAACAAATATCTTCTCCAGCTCTGCCTTAAGCTCTCTGGTAAGAAGATGTGTTGTATCAATAACGTAATCTGCATCCTCTCTAAGGAAGCCAATGGACTCTCTCTCCTCTTTGATTCCTGCTGCAATTCTTTCACGACCTGAAAGTGGATGATTTCGTCTTGTCTCCTTATATCTTTTTATAAGGACATCATCCTCAGCATCGAGAAATAGTATCTTAAATTGCTTCTGATCATTGTCCATTTCCTGCAGGATATCAGGCAAAAGCTTCATCGCATTGCCACTACGTACATCAATTCCGACTACAATATTTTTATCAAAGGAGCCATTGTCAGCCAATTCCACTACACTCTTCAGTAATTGTACAGGCAAATTATCCATGCAATAATATCCCATATCCTCGAACATTTTAAACGCTGTGCTTTTACCTGCACCGGACATTCCAGTAAGAATTAGTAGCTTCAATTGACGTTCCTCCCGATAATTCTAACCTCTGGAGTAAGGTGTACTCCAAATTTTTCATATACCTTTTCGTCCACATCCTTCATAAGCTTTAATACATCTGAAGCTGTGGCATCTGATTTATTAACTACAAAGCCGCAGTGCTTCTCAGAAACCTGCGCACCTCCTACAGTATAGCCTCTAAGACCTGTATCATCAATAAGTTTTCCTGCAAAATATCCTTCAGGGCGCTTAAAAGTTGAACCCGCGCTAGGGAAATTAAGCGGCTGTTTCTCAATGCGTTTCTGGCGGATATCATCTATGGTTGCTTTTATATCTGCTACATTTCCAACCGTAAGCTGAAGCTTTGCACCAAGTACAATTCCAGGATTCTCCATAAGAGCTGAATGTCTATAGGATAAATCCAGCTTATCTACAGATACATCTTCCACCTGTCCGTCGGCTTTTAAAATCTGAACCGATGTAAGAACATCTTTCATTTCTCCACCGTAAGCGCCTGCATTCATATACACAGCACCCCCGATAGACCCTGGTATACCTGAAGCGAACTCAAGGCCTGTAAGTCCAGCATCTGCAGCACGATTAGCCACTGAGGAAAGCATAGCTCCTGCTTCTGCATAAATCTCGCCTTTTGCATCGTCAATAATTATTTCTGAGGAGCTCTTGCCCATAGAAATAACCACACCTTCGATTCCATCATCAGAAACAAGAAGGTTACTTCCATTTCCAATTACCATAAATGGTACATCAGACTCTTTTAAGAAAGCAATAAGAGGAACCACCTGAGAAACAGATGGCTCCACATAAATATCCGCAGGACCGCCAATCCTGAAGGTAGTGTGCTTCTTCATTGGTTCATCAAGAAGGAACTCTACCTCAGGAAAACGCTTCTGCAGTTCATTATAAAAATCTTTTTTAGAAAAACTATTATGCATACTTAATAAATGCCTCGTATCCTAATAAAGCTTCGTATAAATCTACCTTTGAAATAATCTCACATGGTGCATGCATAGAAAGAACTGCAACACCTGAATCAATTACCTGCATGTTGTAGTTGCCCATGATATAAGCGATTGTTCCGCCGCCACCCTGGTCTACTTTACCAAGCTCTGCTGTCTGCCAGCATACCTTGTCCTTATCCATGATTGCTCTAACCTCTCCAACATACTCTGCTGAAGCATCGTTTGAACCACTCTTTCCTCTTGCACCTGTGTACTTGTTAAATACAAGACCACGTCCAAGATAAGCTGAGTTATTCTTCTCAAATGCTGATGCATAGTTTGGATCGAAAGCTGCAGATACATCTGAAGAAAGTACCTTGCAGTTTGTAAGAGCTCTTCTAAGCTTAAGCTCTGAATAATCACCCATAAGGTTGAAGATTTCTGCAAGTGTGTTCTCGAAAAACTTAGACTGCATACCTGTTGCACCAACAGAACCAATCTCCTCCTTATCAACAAGAAGTGCACAAGCTGTCTTTGGAAGCTTCTTTGTTGTGTTGAGAAGAGCCATGAAGGATGGGTAAGCACATACTCTGTCATCGTGACCATATCCTAAAATCATAGAACGGTCGAAGCCAAAATCTCTTGCCTCACCAGCTGGAACAACTTCGATTTCTGCTGAAATGAAGTCTTCCTCTTCTACATCATACTTATCCTTGAGAAGCTTAAGGATGTTCTTCTTAACAGACTCCTTTTCCTTCTCACCCTTTTTATCAAAACCTGGAATGCTTCCTACGATAAGGTTGAGGTCTTCACCTTCTACAACCTTAGCACCCTTCTTGTCCATCTGATCTGCTGCAAGGTGGATAAGAAGATCTGAGATACCAAATACAGGATCTCCAGCGTCCTCACCAACGTTAACTTTAACAACCTCTCCTGTCTTCTTAACAAGAACACCGTGAAGAGCAAGTGGAATAGTAACCCACTGATATTTCTTGATACCACCATAGTAGTGTGTATCTAACATAGCAATATCTGAATCCTCGTATAATGGATTCTGCTTTAAATCCATTCTTGGGCTATCGATATGTGCACCAAGGATATTAAGACCGTTCTCAAGAGACTCAGAACCGATGTTAAATACAGCCATCATCTTGCCCTTGTTTACAGCATAAACCTTGTCGCCAGCCTTAAGCTTTGTATTCTTTGCAATGGCATCCTCAAGATTAATATATCCTGCTGCCTCTGCCTTCTCTACGAAGAAATCAATACATTCTCTTTCTGTCTTGCACTGTGAAAGGAACTTTCTGTAATCCTCTCCAAATGCCATTACCTTTTTCAAATCTTTTTCTGAAGTATACTTACTCCAAGCGTTAGTACGTTCCATTTCTTAAAAATAACTCCTACTTCTAATAAATATTTCTTAATATATCTCAATCACCCTTTAAAGGGCAATTGTTTTTTTTACTGCTCACCTGCAATATTGTTCTGAACTCTGCGGTAAAGCTCTTCTGCTGCATTATAGCCCATCTTCTTCTGACGATGGTTAACAGCTGCTGCCTCGCAGATAATTGCAAGATTTCGACCTGGTCTGATTGGAAGCGAATGACATGTAACATCAATACCAAGGATATTCATGTACTCATCTGTCATGCCAAGACGGTCATATTCCTTTTCCTTGCTCCAATCCTCAAGCTTAATTACAAGGTCGATTCTCTGCTCATCCTTAACAGCCTCAACACCGTAAAGAGATTTAACATCAATGATACCAATACCTCTAAGCTCGATTAAGTACTGAGTGATAGATGGTGCACGACCATATAATCTCTCGTTGTTAGGGCGACGAATCTCAACAACATCATCAGATACAAGTCTGTGACCACGTCTGATAAGCTCAAGAGCTGCCTCTGACTTACCGATACCAGACTCACCTGTGATAAGAAGGCCCTCGCCGTATACATCAACCAATACTCCGTGGATAGTGGTGTATGGAGCAAAGTCCTTGTTCAATGAGAAGATAAGTGCTGACATGAATTCTGATGTAGCACGGTCTGTTCCTAAAATAGGTACATTTGCCTTAACAGCCTCCTTTAAAAGAACGTCTGCTGGCTTCTCTCCTCTACAGAAGATGATACAAGGAATGTCGTATGAGAAAAGCTGTGTAAAGCTCTCGATCTTTTCCTCGTCAGTCTTCTTTGATATATATGCAGCCTCAACATTACCGATAACCTGAATACGGCTTGGCTCGAAATGCTCATAGAATCCGTGAAGCTGAAGAGCTGGTCTGTTGACGTCGGAGCAAGTAACCTTTACCTCCTCCAAGTTTAATTCAGGTGTGTAATTTGTAAGATTAAATCTTTCCTGGACAGTAGCTACTGTAACATATTTGTTTGCTGCCATAAAATTCCCTCCATTATAAATGCTTATCGCTTAGTATATGATATATCATTTTCTAATTAATTCATAGGGTGAAAGTAATTGAATACGTTGGCAGCTGCCTCCTGATTCATTCCATCTGTGGCAGCCAACTCTTCAAGGGTAGCTTCTGCCATTTTCTCAGCTGACACAAATCTCTTCATGAGAGCTTTTCTTCGCTTTGGGCCAATTCCCGGAATATCATCCAAGAAGCTGTGAACCTGCCCCTTGCTGCGGAGGCTTCTGTGATACTCAATGGCAAATCTGTGTGCCTCATCCTGAAGCCTTGTGATAAGCTTAAAGCCCTCTGAATGAGTGTCTATAGGCAATTCCTGATCTCTGAAATATAGCCCTCTGGTTCTGTGATGGTCGTCCTTTACCATGCCGGCGACAGGAATATGAAGTCCTAATTCAGCAAGCACCTGCTCTGCTATGTGCACCTGTCCCTTACCACCATCCATCATGATTACATCTGGATACTTGGTGAAACTGTCCTCGATCACTCCGCCATTCTCTTCTAATTCCTCTAATCCGTGCGAAAAACGGCGATTAAGGACTTCGTACATGGAAGCGTAATCATTTGGGCCCTCCACAGTTTTTATCTTGAATTTGCGGTAATCTGAGCGTTTAGGCTTACCTTTCTCAAAGACTACCATTGAACCTACTGACTGGAAGCCAGATATATTGGAAATATCAAAAGCCTCCATTCGGCTGGCATTTGGAAGACCAAGTAGCGTTGATATTTCTTTCATGGCACCAATAGTGCGGCCCTCTTCCTTTTTGATTTTCTCTCTGTCCTGATCAAGAACCATCTGAGCATTCTTGGCTGCCAGCTCCACAAGCTTTTCCTTAGCTCCTCGCTTAGGAGTTCTAAGATATACTCTGGCTCCCTTTTTATTGGTCAGCCATGTTTCAATCAACTCGGCTTCTTCCAAATCATACTGAACATAAATTTCTCTTGGAACGAATGGCGTTCCTGTATAGTAATCCTCAAGGAAATACTGCAATAATTCCTCATCTGTGTCATCCACTCTGACATTAATGAAGAAATGCTCACGGCCAATCATCTTGCCACCGCGGATAAAGAATACCTGAACAACAGCATCCTCTGTGGCTTTTGCCATAGCAATAATATCCCTATCCTCGCCATCAAGCTGTGTAGCCTTCTGTCTTCCTGCACATGCCTTGACAGATTCAATTAAATCACGATAAAGTGCTGCTTTTTCGAAATCCATTTCCTCTGAAGCGGCATACATTTTTGCTTCTAAATCCTTCAGAGTATCGTAATAATCTCCGTTAAGAAATTCGATCACTTTGTCTACGTTTTTACGATATTCATCCTTATCAACATTTCCCTGACAAGGGCCTAAGCACTGACCAATGTGATAATTCAAGCATGGTCTGTTCTTCCCAAAATTCTCAGGAAGCTTTTGCGCGCAAGTGCGTATCTTATATAATTTCTGAACTAAATCAATTGTGTCGTGAACTGCTCCCGCCGATGTGAATGGGCCAAAGAATTTGCTTCCATTCTTTTTGAGCTTACGGGAAAATAGAACCCTCGGATAAGCCTCTGTGAGGGTAACTTCGATGTAAGGATAGGTCTTATCGTCTCGAAGCATTGTGTTGTATTTCGGACGATATTCCTTTATTAGATTGCACTCTAAAATGAGGGCTTCCATCTCGGAATCAGTAACGATGAATTCAAAATAATCAATATTCTGAACCATCTGCTTTTTCTTAAGGCCCTCATCGTGACTAGGCTGAAAGTATTGACGGACTCTATTGCGCAAAGACAGCGCCTTGCCTACATAGATAATCTCATCATTTTTCCCATGCATTAGATAAACTCCCGGTTGGTCCGGGAGTTTACTTAAGTCTTGTTCTGTTACCATAAATTACTCATCAAAAATACTATCTGTAACTACGTTATTAGGATCATCTTCAAAGATGCTCTTAAACTGTGATGTTTCTTCCTTCTCTTTTTCTGCATCTGGATCAGGAATACCCTTAATCTCTCTGAAAATCTTCATGAATTCCTTACCAGTAATTGTCTCGTTTTCAAAGAGATACTCAGAAATCTTATCAAGGCTTTCCATGTTATCTGAGAGAAGCTCCTTAGCCTTTGCATAGGCATCGGTAATCATCTTGAGAACTTCATCATCAATCTGAGCTGCAGTATTCTCACCGCAGATAAGAGATGCACGGCCATCCAGGTACTGGCTCTCAACTGTAGCTAGTCCCATCATGCCAAACTTCTCTGACATACCAAAACGAGTAACCATCGCTCTGGCAATCTTGGTAGCCTGCTCGATATCATTTGCTGCGCCTGATGTAAATGAACCAAACTTGATATCCTCAGCTGCTCTACCACCCATGTATGTAACAATCTTTGCAATGAGCTCGTCCTTTGTCTCAAGGAACTTCTCCTCCTCTGGAGTCTGAAGTGTGTAACCAAGAGCACCCATAGTACGTGGTACGATTGTAATCTTCTGAACTGGCTCAGCATCCTTCTGGAGTGCTGATACAAGTGCATGACCAACCTCGTGATAAGATACGATTCTACGTTCCTTCTCACTCATTGCTCTATCCTTCTTCTCCTTGCCACCTACAGCAACAAGCTCGAAGGCCTCAAATAAGTCTTTCTGATTAACGAACTTTCTCTTGTCCTTAACTGCAAGGATTGCAGCCTCGTTGATAATGTTAGCCAAATCTGAACCAACAAGTCCAACGGATGCAAGAGCAAGTGCATCCAAATCAACTGATTCGTCCATCTTAACATCCTTGGCATGAACCTTAAGGATTTCAAGACGTCCCTTCTGATCTGGACGGTCTACGATAATACGTCTGTCAAAACGTCCTGGACGAAGTAATGCTTTATCAAGTACCTCTGGACGGTTTGTAGCTGCAAGGATAAGAAGACCCTTGTTAGAATCAAATCCATCCATTTCTGAAAGGAGCTGATTAAGTGTCTGCTCACGCTCATCATTACCACCGCCATAATGAGCATCACGGCTCTTACCGATGGCATCAATCTCATCGATAAATACGATACAAGGTGCTACCTTCTGCGCCTCCTTGAAAAGATCACGCACACGTGATGCACCTACACCAACGAACATCTCTACGAAATCAGAACCTGCAAGTGAGAAGAATGGAACTCCCGCCTCACCAGCAACTGCCTTTGCAAGAAGAGTCTTACCTGTTCCAGGAGGGCCAACAAGAAGTGCACCCTTTGGAAGCTTGGCACCGATTTCTGTATATTTCTTAGGATTGTGGAGGAAATCAACCATTTCCTGAACTGATTCCTTAGCCTCATCCTGTCCAGCAACATCCTTGAAGGTGATGCCTGTAGCTTTTTCCATGTTATAAAGCTTGGCATTTGACTTGCCAACACCCATTGGGCCTGCACCCATTTTCTTCATAAGGTAGCCAAGGATTACCCAAAGCAATACCAATGGAAGAATAAAGGATAAGATATTGTAGATGATAGCTGCTGTGGAATCAGCAATTGTACCATCGATTTCAACATTATGCTTTTTTAAAAGTGGAAGAAGCTCATCATCCTTAATATAGGCTGTGTATAAGCTTGCCTTTGCGCTCTGGCCTGTAGCCTCGTAAAGCTGCTGAAGCTTTGCTGCATCTTCCTCTGAAACGCCGTAGGTCTCGCCCTTTTTAAGCTCAATGTTAATAACATCATCCTTAAAAGTGACGCTATCTACCTTATCGTCCTCAACCAGTGTCAAGAACTCTGTGTAAGTGATTTCCTGATTACCACCGGAACTTGAGCCCTTATACATCATGCTTGTAAAGAAAAGCGCTATAAGTACAAGAATTCCTAATGTATAAAAAGGCTGACGATTATTCTTTTTATCCCCACCATTTTGGTTGTTATTATTTTCGTTCACATCTGCCTCCGTGTCGTAATTAAATTTTGTACGATATTAATTTATCATATCTTGTGGCAAAAGTATCGAATTTAATACTTTTTTAATAGAATTAAAATAAAAAGCCCCCAGTTTAGACATAAACTGGAGGTCTCTAAGTCTTATTATCTTATTTCGAAAGGATTTCTGTATCATTAGTAAACTCTGTACCTGATACTTCTTCAAATTTATGAAGAAGATCTTCAATTGTAAGGTTCTTCTTTTCCTCACCGCTGATGTTGAGGATTACTCGACCTTCATTCATCATGATAAGTCGATTTCCGTAATTAATAGCATCACGCATGTTGTGTGTGACCATCATTGCTGTAAGGCCATGCTCTTTAATAAGCATATCAGTGATTTCAAGAACCTTTGATGCAGTTTTTGGATCAAGAGCTGCGGTGTGCTCATCAAGAAGTAGCACCTTTGGCTTTTGAAGTGTAGCCATCAAGAGTGTAAGAGCCTGACGCTGTCCGCCTGAAAGAAGTCCTACCTTTGCTGTAAGTCTATCCTCAAGGCCTAAGTCTAATTCCTTAAGCATTTCATGATAACGAGCACGCTCTGCACGTGTAACGCCCCAGCCAAGGCCTCTGCCTTTTCCACGGCGGGCTGCAAGAGCCATATTCTCGTCAATCTGCATGTTGGCTGCAGTTCCTGTCATTGGATCCTGGAAAACTCTTCCAAGATATTTTGCACGCTTATGTTCTGGAAGTCCTGTAACATCAATTCCATCAATAGTGATGCTTCCGCCATCTACAGGCCAAACGCCTGCAACTGCATTAAGGAATGTAGATTTTCCTGCACCATTACCACCGATTACAGTACAGAACTCTCCCTCCTCAAGATTAAGTGTGGCACCAGCCAATGCTATCTTTTCATTTATAGTGCCAGGATTGAAGGTCTTTTGTAAGTTAAAAGCATTAAGCATTTCCTTTACCTCCTCTTCTGGCAGCCTTTCTGAATGAGCTGTTCGCCTTATTTTTTAAATATGGTACTGCAAGGAATACCGCAACGATAATTGCTGTAAAGAGCTTCATATCGTTCGCTGGCATCTTGAGCCAAAGTACAATTGCAATAAATAAATAGTAGAGAATTCCACCAACAATAACGAATGCAAGCGTCAGTGCAAAATTAGACTTCTTTCTAAACAGCGCTGTACACAAAACGTCACCAATGATGATTGATGCAAGTCCGATAACGATAGCACCACGTCCCATGTTTACGTCAGCATTTCCGTTAAACTGTGCAAAAAGCGCTCCAGCGAATGCAACTAATGCATTCGAAATGATAAGTCCCAATGCTTTCATTACATTAACATTAATTCCCTGCGCCTTTGCCATGGCTGGATTTGTTCCTGTTGCTCGAAGAGCTGAACCCATCTCTGTACCGAAGAACCAGTACATGAGAGCAATGATAAAGGCAGCCATTACAATTACTGTAATAAGCGCGTCTGTCTTGTATCGAAGTGATACTGCTAAATTATATTTATCTACAGAAATAGGAGTGTTAGGCTGATTGTTAGCTATGCGAAGATTGATAGAATACAATGCAAGCTGTGTTAATATTCCCGCCAAAATATCCGGTATTCCAAGTACTGTATGAAGCACTCCGGTGATAAGACCTGCTGCTGCGCCTGCGATAAAGGCAAGCACAAGTGCAAGTACCCATGAGTGACCTGAAAGAATTACCATAGCAGCTACTGCGCCGCCCGTTGCAAATGAGCCATCCACTGACAAATCCGCAAAATTTAATAATTTGAATGTGATGAAGATACCAAGTGCCATAATTCCATAGATGATACCCTGAGCTACGGTACCTGGCATTCCTGCTATTAATGTTTCAATTCCCATTTTAAACTCCAAAGAGCAAGGCCAAAACTTCTGGCCTTGCCCGTATTAATAAATTTTATATTTTTAATACTTCTCTTTATTCCATTTCAATTTCTACATAGTCATCTGGAATTTCGATGCCAAGCTTATCAGCGATATTCTTGTTATATTCCTTTGTAAACTCTGTAGCATACTCAATATCATATGTGGCTGGATCTTTTCCGTTTGCTAAAATCTCGTAAGCCATGAGACCTGCATTATATCCGATGTCATAATATGAAATTGAAAGTGTAGCAATACCACAACCTTTACAGATTCCCTCCTCACCTGCGATGATAGGAATACCTGCTGTCAAAGCTACATTATTGATTGTCTCTGCTGCGTTTGCTGCTACGTTGTCTGTAGGAACATATAAAACGTCGCTTGAACCACATGCTGACTGTACAACTGTTGCAACGTCTGCAGAATCAGCAAAAGTGTAATCTGTTACGTTGTAACCGTACTCCTCTAAGTACTTTGTGATTTCCTTTGCCTGATATAAAGAGTTTTTCTCACCTGAGCAATAGATAAGACCAACTTCTTTTGCGTCTGGGAAAAGTGCATTTAACATCTCTGCCTGGCCATCAAGTGGTGCAAGATCAGATGTACCTGTTACGTTTACTCCAGTAGCGCCGCTCCAATTCTCGATATCAAGTGCTGAAGCATAATCTGTGATAGATGTGGCTACGATTGGAATAGAATTTGTAGCTGTAGCTGCAGCCTGTAACGCTGGTGTAGCATTTGCCATTATCAAATCTACATTATCAGATACAAAGGTATTGGCAATTGTAGCGCATGTAGCGTTATCTCCTGATGCGTTCTCGATTGTGACTGTTACCTTGTCACCTAACTTCTCAACTAAAGCATCCTGGAAGCCCTGAGTAGCTGCATCTAAAGCTGGATGCTGAACAAGCTGAATAACCCCTACATTATAAGTCTTTGAATCGTCTGTCGAATCAGCTGCTGCCTCTGTAGCAGCTTCTGCTGATGCGCTCTCAGCTTCTTTCTGAGCAGCAGAATCAGTTCCACAGGCCACCAAAGAAAGTGTCATTGTCATTACTGCAATCAGACTAACAATCTTCTTCATATTTTTCTCCTCCTTAGTATTCAATGTGTACACTTTAGCACTTTTAACGGCTAAAGTCAATTAGTCAAATTAAGGCTTTTGGAGGAAAATTATTTCTGTATTTAATACATCTTATCAAGCTTTTTACAGCACCAGTAGAATCCTGGGATAAGAAAGATATCTGCAAATAGCCATGCAATAGGGCTGGCCCATATTGCACCTGCATAACCTATCATTGGCACGAAAGTAAAGGCTACTAGAATTCTTGCAATCATTTCCATTACTCCAGAATATATAGCAAAGGTGGAGAATCCCATACCTTGAATTGCAAATCTAAATATATTAACTACGGCTAGTAAAGTGTAGGTAATGGCATTTGCTAACAGGAACATCATTGCCTGCTCAATTACTATATCTGTTGCCGTAAATAATCTAAGGATATATCTTCCTGAGAAGAATAAAATCACGAATATAATAACAGCATATATTGTTCCAAGAAGCTGTGCTGTCCAAACACCCCTTTTTACACGTTGTATATTCTTTGCGCCTACGTTCTGACCTGCATATGTGGCCATAGTACCGCCTAAAGCATCAAACGGACATACTACAAACATAGATACTTTTACACCTGCTGTCATGGATGCTACAGCAATTGTGCCAAGTCCGTTAACAGCTGTCTGAAGAATTACAGATCCAATGGCTGTAATGGAATATTGAAGTCCAAAGGGAATTCCCATGGAAATTAAAACCTGAGTATGATGCTTGCCAAGCACCATATCAGTTTTAGCCATCTTTAAAATAGGGAACTTCTTTCTCATATAGATAAGACAGCTTAGACCTGCAATAAGCTGTGATATAACTGTAGCCAAGGCTGGACCTTCCACATTCATTTTAAGGCCTAAAATAAAGGCAATATCAAGTACGATATTGATGCCTGCCGCCATAATAAGGAAATATGTAGGTGTCTTACTATCTCCTAATGAGCGCATTATACCTGCTGTTAAATTGTAAAGAAAAGTTACTGGAATACCAAAGAATATTATTGAAATATATGAATACGCTAAATCGATAATGTCATCAGGAGTCTGCATTATCGCTAATATTTGATAACAAAAGATTGAGACAATTATGGTGAGCATAAGAGAAAATATTACTGAAAGAATTATAGAATTACCTACAAACTTTCTCATAGAATCATAAGACTCTGCTCCAAAGCGCTGTGCAACTGGAATAGCAAAACCTGAACATACACCTATGCAGAATCCATTTATAAGAAAATTGATAGAGCCAGTGGAACCAACAGCAGCCAGTGCGCTATCGCCTAAGGTCTGTCCAACAATGATTGTGTCAACCAAGCTATACATTTGTTGAAATAATAAACCTGCCAACATAGGGATAGAAAATCCCAATATAAGAGTTAATGGATTTCCCTCAGTTAACTTTTTTGTAGAATCAGCTGCCATAGCATTCCCTCTTTTATCTATAGATTAATTAAATTTTGAAGACTATATGTGTTTTGCTCCATTTAATTGTTTATGCCTTCATAATACAATATCTAATTTTTATTTGATATGAATTTTTCCTAAAAAATGTGCAAAAAAATCCCAGAACAATATCTGTTCTGGGATTAATGAAAGTCTCAAATTATACTAACTCAAGAACAACTTCCATAGCTGCATCGCCCTTACGTGGTCCGATCTTAACGATACGTGTGTAACCACCCTTACGATCAACGTACTTTGGAGCGATCTCATCGAATACGAAGTTAGCCATGTCAACCTTGTGTGACTCTGACTTCTTAGCACCCTTAGCTGTTGGAGTGTAAAGAACCTGCATCATCTGACGACGAGCGTGAAGTCTTGAAGCTGAATCCTTCTTGATCTTCTTGTCTACTGTATCGTATACAGTAACCTTCTTGCCATCAACAACTTCCTTTACTCTCTTACCATCTTTATCCTTGCGAGCCACCTTAGCCTGAACTGTAACCTCTTCGAAGTTATCCTTTTCCTTGATACCAAGTGTAATGATGTGCTCTGCAATCTTCTTTACTTCCTTAGCCTTAGCCTCAGTTGTAACGATCTTTCCGTGATAAAGAAGCTCAGTTACCTGATTTCTTAAAAGTGCTTTTCTCTGTGAAGATGTTCTGCTTAACTTTCTGTACTTTGCCATTTCTTTTCTCCTTAAAACTGGCGTCACAGGTGCTCATCGGTCTTACCCCGTAACTCGATTAATGGAAAGGCATGCGCGAAAATGCTCATCGGTCTTATATTTCACGTATTATTTCCTGTTACTTAAATATCACTAAGCGAATTAGTCTTCAATTAATCTAAGTGAAAGACCAAGCTCGCTAAGCTTCTGCTCTACTTCTTCCATAGACTTGCGACCAAGGTTACGTACCTTCATCATATCATCAGGTGACTTGTCGCAAAGCTCTGCTACTGTGTTGATACCAGCTCTCTTTAAGCAGTTGTATGAACGAACTGAAAGCTCAAGTTCATCAATGCTCATCTCAAGAGTCTTACCTGTTGTATCATCAGGCTTGTCAGCGATAACACTGAGATCCTGAGCAGCCTCTGAAAGATTAACGAATAAGTTAAGGTGCTCACTGAGTACCTTTGCAGCCATAGATACGGCCTCATCAGGACCCATAGTACCATTTGTGTATACATCAAGTGTAAGCTTGTCATAATCTGTAACCTGGCCTACACGAGTGTCTTCAACTGTCATATTTACACGCTCTACTGGTGTGTAAATTGAGTCAACTGCAATCTTGCCGATTGGAGTATCTGGAGTCTTGTTCTTATCTGCTGAAATATAACCACGGTTCTTTGTAATTGTAAGCTCCATATAAAGCTTGCAATCATTGCCACCATTAAGGTGAGCAATTACAAGATCAGGGTTAATAATCTCGATATCAGAGTCAACCTGGATATCAGCAGCTGTTACTACTCCTTCTCCCTCGAACTCGATATATGCTGTCTTTGGCTCATCTGAACTACTATTATTTCTAATAGCAAGCTCCTTGATATTCATAACGATTTCTGTAACGTCTTCCTTAACGCCTGGGATGGCACTAAACTCATGAAGAACGCCCTCAATCTTAATCTGGCTAACTGCAGCTCCTGGCAGAGATGAAAGCATAATTCTACGAAGAGAATTGCCAAGTGTTATACCATAACCTCTCTCAAGAGGCTCTACAACGAATCTGCCGTATTTTTTGTCCTCAGAAATCTCAGCGATTTCAATATTTGGGTTTTCAAAATTTAACACTACATTGCCTCCTTAATATAGTTTGCTAGACTCTAAAAAACAGAATATTTTAAAAATATTCTGAATCTGCTTATGCCGTATAGAAAAATTTTAACAAATCGCACTTATACAAGCAAGCTTGTATAAGTGCTTTTTGTAATAATTTACTAAAATTTATTATTTTGAATATAACTCGACGATAAGCATCTCGTCTACAGGAACATCGATCTGCTCTCTGTTAGGAAGCTCCTTAACTGTACCCTTAAGGTTCTCAGCGTCAACGTCAACCCACTCAGGAACTGTTCTACCAGCTGTTACCTCAGTGATATCCTTGAATCTCTGAATGCTCTTTGACTTCTCGCGAACTTCGATAACATCTCCAGCCTTTACAAGGTATGAAGGGATGTTAACTGGCTTTCCGTTTACAAGGAACATCTTGTGATCAACAACCTGACGAGCTTCCTTTCTTGTACGTGCGAATCCCATACGGAATACTACGTTATCAAGACGGCTCTCAAGCATTGTCATAAGGTTCTCACCTGTCATGCCCTTCTGACGGTCTGCCTTCTCATAATAATTACGGAAAGGCTTCTCAAGTACGCCATAGATGAACTTAGCCTTCTGCTTCTCCTGAAGCTGAAGAGCGTACTCAGACTTCTTACCTCTTCCTCTATTCTTCTGTCTACGTGACTTTTTATCATATCCTAAAAATGTAGGATCTAAATCAAGAGATCTACATCTTTTAAGAACTGGTGTCTTATTAACTGCCATTAGATTTTCCTCCTAATTAGACTCTTCTACGCTTTGGTGGACGACATCCGTTGTGTGGAACTGGAGTAACATCCTTGATTGTAAGAACCTGAACGCCATTTGCATCGATTGCTCTGATTGCAGCTTCACGTCCTGAACCTGGTCCCTTAACGAATACATCTACACTCTTTAAACCGTGAACTAATGCAGCCTTAACTGCTGTCTCTGCTGCCATCTGTGCAGCATATGGAGTAGATTTTCTTGAACCTCTAAATCCTAGACCACCAGCACTTGCCCATGAAAGAGCGTTACCCTGAGCATCTGTAATAGTAACGATAGTGTTATTGAAAGATGCCTGAACATGTACCTGTCCGTGTTCAACGTTTTTCTTTACACGCTTTTTTGTTGTCTTCTTTGCAACTTTAGCCATAATTAAACTAACCTACTTTCTTTCTATTAAAATAATTACTTCTTCTTATTTGCTACTGTACGCTTTGGACCCTTACGAGTACGAGCGTTTGTCTTAGTCTTCTGTCCACGAACAGGAAGACCCTTTCTATGACGGATTCCTCTATAGCATCCGATTTCCTGAAGTCTCTTGATATCAAGGGCAACTTCTCTTCTAAGATCACCTTCTACAGTTAATGTCTCATCGATAACTGTGCTGATCTTCTTAACTTCTTCATCAGTTAAATCCTTAACACGTGTGTTAGGATCTACGCCAGCTGCCTCAAGAACTTTGTTTGAGCTTACTCTACCAATTCCGTAAATGTAAGTTAAACCAATTTCAATTCTCTTGTCTCTTGGTAAATCTACACCTGCAATACGAGCCATGTGTGTTTACACCTCCATAAATATTTCTACAATTAATAAGCGATATAAAATAATGCAGCTCCGAAAAATCGGCCTGAAATGTGTGCATATCCCATATCTTGTCCAAAGTGGCCCCGGTATGATGGGCCGTTTTATTATGAACAGCCTAAATTAGATACTCTTTAGGCTGCAGCCGCACATAATAAATGCATTACATAAACTAATCAGGAATTAACCCTGACGCTGCTTATGCTTTGGGTTTTCACAAATGATGCGAATGCTACCCTTTCTTTTGATGACCTTGCACTTCTCGCACATAGGCTTTACAGAAGATCTTACTTTCACGATTTTCCTCCTTTCCATGCCCTTTTTTCAAAGGTTGTGGTCAACTTTTATTTGAACATTCTAAAAACGTCCGCTTAATAGTATAGCGACCGTTTGTCAGTATGTCAATAACTTTTTTCAATAACTATTTGTTACTTATCTCTCCAAATAATTCTTCCTTTTGAAAGATCGTATGGACTCATTTCGATTGTAACCTTATCACCTGGTAAGATACGAATGTAATTCTGTCTTAACTTACCACTGATGTGAGCAAGAATCTGGTGACCATTCTCAAGCTCTACCTTAAACATAGCGTTTGGAAGTTTTTCAACAACAACTCCCTCTACTTCAATAACATCTGCCTTAGACATCTTGGTTCCTCCTATTATAAACCTTAAGAATTCTTTTAATAGTTATATCATCCAGCGCTTCTTTATCCTGGATTTCATCCAACACTTCTGATGGAATATTTTTTATAAGTTGTAAATGAATCTTTTTCTTTTTCTTAGGCTTTGCAATTGGCTTTGTTGTACCATTTGCAATCAAGTAAAAATCATCTGTTTCTTCAATAATAACAAACACCTGATTTCTATCATGACCTGCCTTTGATGTTGCAAGCATTAAATCCATTTATTTCCCTCCGGATTTGAAAGCTCTGTTGGAGTAAGTGTAAGAATCTCTGGAGCTCCATCTGTTATAACAATTGTATTTTCATAATGAGCTGATAAAGACTCATCCATTGTAACAACTGTCCACTCATCATCCATCCAAGCTACATCAGGACCACCTGCATTAATCATTGGTTCAACTGCAAGAGTCATACCCTTTAAAAGCTTAGGTCCTTTTCTAAATCTACGACGGAAGTTTGGAATCTCTGGAGCCTCATGTAAGGAACGACCAATACCATGGCCAACCAAATCTCTGACAACTCCATATCCAAAGCTCTCGGCATAATCGCCAATCGCTCCGGAAATATCATAAAGATGATTTCCAGCTGTAGCAAATTTCATTCCCTGAAAGAAAGACTGTCGTGTTCTTTCTATAAGAAGTCTTGCTTCTTCGCTAATCTCTCCGACACCAACTGTACGAGCTGCATCTGAGTGATAGCCTTTATACAAAACTCCTGTGTCCAAACTAACAATATCACCATTTACTAAAATGTGATCTGCTGTTGGTATGCCATGAACCACTTCATCATTAACAGAAACACAAACGCTTCCTGGATAGCCATATAAGCCCTTGAAGTTTGGCTCGCAGCCATAACTTCTAATGACTTCCTCACCCAGTCTATCTACATCTAAAGTAGACATACCTTCATGAATCTCTTTTGCAAGAGTCTCATGAACCTGAGCAAGAATCTTTCCAGCTTCTCTCATTAATTGAATTTCTTCTTCAGTTTTAATAGTTATAACTTCCGACATCTTAAGCTCCTAAAATAGCTGTGATATCCTCAAAAACTTTTTCCATTGGCTGTGTACCATCAACAGACTTAAGAATACCCTTACCATTATAGTAATCAATAAGTGGCTGTGTCTGATCATGATATACATCAAGTCTCTTCTTAACTGTCTCAGGCTTGTCATCTTCTCTAAGTACAAGCTCGTTACCACAAGTATCGCAAATTCCTTCCTTCTTAGGTGGAATAGAAACGATGTGATATGTAGCACCACAGTTAAGGCAAGCTCTACGCCCTGACATTCTGTTGATGATGTTCTCATCTGGAACGTCTACATCGATTGCGAAGTCCATTGACTGGCCAATCTTTGTAAGAGCTGCGTCAAGAGCCTCTGCCTGAGGAATTGTTCTTGGGAATCCATCTAATACAAATCCATTTTTTGCATCATCCTGTGCAATACGGTCCATAACAAGATCACATGTAAGTTCATCTGGAACAAGCAAACCCTGATCCATGTATTCCTTTGCCTTCTTGCCAAGTTCTGTACCGTTTTTAATGTTAGCACGGAATATATCACCTGTCGAAATGTGAGGAATAGAATACTTAGAGGCAATCTGCTTTGCCTGTGTTCCTTTGCCTGCACCAGGTGCACCTAACATAATAATCTTCATTTTTATAAAAACCTCCTGCATAGTAGATTGTCATATAAATTTTTCTCTTAAAAACACCTTAAGAGATACGTGAAAATCACGTATCTCCCTCGGTATCTTAATGACGATTAGTCATTTAAAAATCCTTTGTAATTACGAACCATCATCTGTGATTCAACCTGCTTAAGTGTCTCAACGATAACACCAACAATAATGATGATTGATGTTCCACCAAATGAAACGCTAGCGCCAAGTAAACCATTAAAGATGAGTGGTAGGATAGCTACGATTGAAAGGCCAATAGCACCAATGAAAATGATGTGCTTCAGAATGCTTGTTAAGTAATCTGAAGTTGGCTTTCCTGGTCTAATACCAGGGATAAATCCGCCTGAACGCTTAAGATTCTCAGCAATCTCAAGTGGATTGAATGTAATCTCTGTGTAGAAATAAGCAAATCCAATGATGAGAAGTACATAAACAACTGCACCAATTGTATTTACCCAATTTCCTGGGTTAAACCAGTTAGACTGATTCATAGCATTTAATACTTTACCCCAGAATCCCTGAACGCCGTTCTTATCGAAAAGCTGAACAAGCATTATTGGAGTCTGTAACAGGGACTGTGCGAAGATAACTGGGATAACACCTGCTGTATTAACCTTCATAGGAATTACAGATGAATTTCCGCCAACCTGTCTTCTACCCTGAATTTTATTGGAATACTGTACTGGGATACGTCTTTCTGCGCTCTGTAAAATAACAACAAATACTACAAGTGCAACGATGATTGCTGCAATAATAATTCCAGCAAGAGTTGCCTTTGGTACTGTCTTACCCTTCATGAACTGCTCATAAAGCTTTGTTAAATCAGATGGGATACGGCTGATAATGTTAATAGTAAGAACTATTGAAATACCATTTCCGATTCCTCTTTCTGTAATTCTCTCACCAATCCACATAAGGACTGCAGAACCTGCTGTAAGAGAAGCTACAACTAAAATAACATATAATGGATTATAAGCTACAAGGTATCCGCTTCTTCCAAAACCAATTGCCATAGCAATAGATTCCCCCAGTGCTAAGCCGATTGTAAGATAACGTGTAATCTG
Organism: Pseudobutyrivibrio sp. UC1225; assembly: GCF_900115215.1. Classification (NCBI taxonomy): domain Bacteria; kingdom Bacillati; phylum Bacillota; class Clostridia; order Lachnospirales; family Lachnospiraceae; genus Pseudobutyrivibrio; species Pseudobutyrivibrio sp. UC1225. The sequence continues at coordinate 58,269 of NZ_FOVQ01000009.1, forward strand.
AGTCATCTTCTTTCGACCAGCTTCACCATCTCGCTGCATCTCTTCTAATTTAGGAAATGCAATTGTAAGCAACTGCATAATAATTGAAGAGGTAATGTATGGTGTAATGTTCAGTGCAAATACTGACATTGCTGAAAAAGAACCACCAGTGATTGAATCGAAGAAATTCAATGCACTGTCACTATCCGCGAAGAGACTGCTAAAGGCACTGCCGTTGATGCCAGGCACTGGAAGCAAGCTTCCAAGCCTAACAACAATAAGCATTAAAAATGTAAAACCAATTCGTCTTCTTAAATCTTTAATTTTAAAAGCATCGCGTAGTGTTTGAAGCATATTAGATCACCTCTACAGTTCCGCCTAAAGCTTCAATCTTTTCCTTTGCACTTGCGCTAAATCCGTTAGCCTTAACGTTGAGCTTCTTTGTAAGCTCGCCGCCACCAAGGATTTTAACGCCATCGCGAGGGTTCTTAATGATACCGCTCTCGATAAGTGTCTCAACAGTTACAGTAGCACCATTATCAAATCTCTCTAAATAAGAAACATTGATACCAACGATTTCCTTTGTATTTCTGTTCTTGAAACCACGCTTAGGAAGACGTCTGTATAAAGGCATCTGTCCACCTTCGAATCCAAGTCTAATGCTTCCGCCAGAACGAGCCTTCTGTCCCTTATGACCCTTACCAGCAGTCTTGCCATTTCCTGAACCGTGTCCACGGCCTCTTCTGAAATTATCGCTATGCTTTGAGCCTTCTGCTGGCTGTAAGTTAGATAAATCCATTATGGCACCTCCTTCTATTAAATTTCTTCAACTTTTACTAAGTGATTGACCATTCTAAGCATTCCGCGAACGCTGTCGTTGTCAGGAAGCTCAACAGTCTTATTGACCTTTCTAAGGCCAAGTGCTTCTACAGTCTTCTTGTTCTTTGGAACAGCACCGATTGTAGACTTTACGAGTGTTACTCTTAACTTCTTCTCTGCCATTTTAACTTTCCTCCTTAAGCAAGAATGTCTTCAACCTTCTTGCCACGAGCCTTAGCTACTTCCTCAGGTGACTTAAGAAGTCTAAGTCCTTCGATAGTAGCAAGAACAACGTTCTGCTTATTTGATGATCCAAGTGACTTTGTACGGATGTTTCCGATACCTGCAAGCTCACATACGGCACGTGCTGGACCACCAGCGATGATACCAGTACCTTCTGGAGCCTTCTTAAGAAGGACAGAAGCACCTGTGTGCTTACCCTGAATGTCATGTGTAATACTGTGGTTGTCATCAAGCTTAACTGTGATGAGCTTCTTCATTGCATCTTCCTTACCCTTGCGGATAGCTTCAGGAATTTCAGCTGCCTTGCCAAGTCCAGCGCCAACGTGTCCGTTCTTATCGCCTACTACAACAAGAGCTGTGAAACGCATGTTACGTCCACCCTTAACAACCTTTGTTACACGCTTAATTTCTACAACCTGCTCAGTTAACTCTAACTGGCTAGCGTCAATGATTTCACGTTTCATGTGTTCTCCTCCTAGAATTCTAATCCAGCTTCTCTAGCTGCGTCTGCAAGAGCTGCAACCTTGCCGGCATAAATGTAACCACCTCTGTCGAATACGACTTCCTTGATTCCCTTTTCCTGTGCCTTCTTTGCAATAACTGTACCAAGCTTTGAAGCAGCTTCTACGTTATTTGTCTTTGCAAGATCTGCCTTAACGTCTGCGTCAAGAGTAGATGCTGAAACGAGTGTATTTCCACATGTATCATCGATAACCTGAACATACATGTGATTGTTGCTTCTGAACACTGCTAAACGTGGTCTTTCTGCAGTACCGGCTAGAGTGTTACGAAGTCTTCTATGCTTTGTCTGGCGAACTACTGATCTAGATTTCTTACTTACCATTTTACATTCACTCCTTTACTATTTCTTACCGGTCTTACCGACTTTACGTCTAATAACTTCATCAGAGTACTTAATACCCTTACCCTTGTATGGCTCAGGTCTTCTCTTATCTCTGATGTTGGCAGCGTACTGACCAACCTTTTCCTTGTCGATACCCTTGATGATAATTTTATTTCCGTCAACAGTTGACTCGATACCCTCTGGATCTTCCATCTCAACTGGGTGTGAGTAACCAAGGTTAAGAGTAAGCTTCTTACCAGCCTTTGATGCTCTGTAACCTACACCGTTAACCTCAAGAGTCTTCTCATAGCCATCAGTAACACCAACAACCATGTTGTTGATAAGTGTTCTTGTAAGACCATGTAAAGACTTCATCTTCTTTAAATCATTAGGTCTAGTAACAACAACTTCTGCACCCTCAAGCTTAATATCCATCTCTGATGGAAGTGTTCTCTCAAGAGTACCCTTAGGACCTTTTACAGTCACATGATTATTTTCTGCAATCTCAACTGTAACACCAGCTGGAACTGCGATTGGCATTCTTCCTATACGTGACATGCCCGTACCTCCTTAAATATGTGTTAGCAATAAGAAATCTCCCCATAAATGGGTCCCCTCTTAATGCACTGTATGTCCGGCTTCTGTAACCGGGTTATACTTTTTGGTAATTAGTTACTTATTGTTTGGAATTGATTACCAAACGTATGCAAGAACTTCGCCACCAACCTGAAGCTTACGAGCTTCCTTATCTGTGATGATGCCCTTGTTTGTTGAAAGGATAGCGATACCAAGACCACCTAAAACGTATGGGATATCGTCCTTACCAGCGTAAATACGAAGACCTGGCTTAGAGATTCTCTTAATACCAGAAATGATCTTCTCGTTCTTGTTTGCACCGTACTTTAATGTAACACGGATATCCTTGAAGTTACCATTATCAACGATGTCGTACTTTGTGATAAATCCTTCATCTACAAGAATGTCTGCAATTGCAAGCTTCATCTTTGATGCAGGAATATCTACTGTATCATGTTTTGCAGTATTTGCATTACGGATTCTTGTAAGCATATCTGCTATTGGATCACTCATATTCATGATGCAATTTCCTCCTAATTTTCAATCTGTGCTCGTTATCTTACCATGAAGCTTTCTTAACGCCTGGGATCTGACCCTTGTAAGCTAACTCACGGAAACATACTCTACAAATACCATACTTTCTAAGGTATGCATGTGGACGACCGCAGATTTTGCAGCGGCTATATTCCTGTGTAGAGAACTTAGCTGCGCGCTGCTGCTTTACTTTCATTGACTTCTTTGCCATAACTTTCCTCCTATGCTTCCTTAGCGAAAGGCATGTTGAATAAACGAAGTAATTCTCTTGCCTCTTCATCTGTCTTAGCTGTAGTTACGAAGATGATATCCATACCACGAGTCTTGTCGATCTTATCGTACTCGATCTCTGGGAAGATAATCTGCTCCTTGATACCAAGTGCATAGTTACCTCTACCATCGAAGGAATTAGGATTTACACCTCTAAAGTCACGTACACGTGGGAGTGCAAGATTGATGAGACGATCTGCGAACTCATACATCTTCTCTCCACGAAGTGTAGTCTTACATCCGATTGCCATACCTTCACGAATCTTGAAGTTAGCAACAGAATTCTTAGCCTTTGTTGTAACAGCTTTCTGGCCTGTAATCTTTTCCATATCATTAACTGCAGACTCAAGAAGCTTTGCGTTGTCCTTTGCTTCGCCAACACCCATGTTGACAACGATCTTTTCGATCTTAGGAACTTCCATAATATTCTTGTATCCAAACTTCTCTACCATTGCTGGTACGATCTCATTAAGATACTGATCTTTTAATCTACTCAACGAACTGTTCTCCTTTCTTCAATTAGTCAATCACTTCGCCAGTCTTCTTAGCGAAACGGACTTTCTTATCTCCGTCCATCTTGAAGCCAACGCGTGTAGGCTGACCGTTATGAAGTAACATAACATTTGAAGCATCGATAGGAGCTTCCTGCTCGATGATACCGCCTGCCTGGTTAGCCATGCTAGGCTTAACATGACGCTTAACCATGTTAACACCTTCAACTGTAACGGTGTTATTCTTCTTATCTACTGCGATAACCTTACCTTCGTTGTTTACATCGCCACCTGCGATGACACGAACTGTATCGCCCTTTTTAATTTTCATTGTTGCCATTCGTTCTTCCTCCTACAATACTTCTGGAGCGAGAGAAACAATCTTCATGAACTGCTTCTCACGAAGCTCTCTAGCTACAGGTCCAAAAATACGAGTTCCTCTTGGAGTCTTGTCATCTTTGATGATGACTGCAGCATTTTCATCAAACTTGATATAAGAACCATCTTTACGACGGGCACCCTTTACTGAACGAACAACTACTGCCTTAACAACGTCACCCTTCTTAACAACGCCACCTGGTGTTGCATCTTTAACGGTAGCAGTAATTACGTCGCCAATGTTGGCATATCTTCTTGTAGATCCACCCATAACACGGATAACAAGGATTTCCTTGGCACCTGTATTATCAGCTACCTTTAATCTACTTTCCTGTTGTACCATTATAGTAGCCTCCTTTAATTATTTTGCTCTCTCGATTACTTCAACGAGTCTCCATCTCTTATCCTTAGAGAGTGGTCTTGTCTCCATAACCTTTACTGTATCACCGATGTGAGCATCGCCGTTCTCATCGTGTGCCTTAAGCTTATATGTCTTCTTAACGATCTTGTTGTAAAGTGGATGCTTTACATTGTCACGGATTGCAACAACGATTGTCTTATCCATCTTGTCGCTTACAACAACACCTGTACGTGTTTTTCTTAAGTTTCTTTCCACGTTTTTGATCTCCTTTCAAATAATTAAGATTCTAAACTAATTATGCGTTCTTCTCAGCTTCTGTGATAACAGTCTGAATACGAGCGATGTTACGACGAACTTCGCGAATTCTTGCTGTGTTATCTAACTGGTTTGTAGCATTCTGGAATCTTAAGTTGAAAAGTTCTTTCTTAGCTTCTACGAGCTGAGCATTAAGCTCTGCTACTGAAGTGTTCTTTAAATCTTCTACGTACTTTGTATTCTTCATTATGCTTCACCGCCTTCTAAATCCTCACGGGAAACTATCTTGCACTTGCAAGGAAGTTTATGTGTAGCGAGACGAAGTGCTTCTCTAGCAACTTCCTCAGATACTCCTGAGATCTCGAATAATACACGGCCCGGCTTAACAACAGCTACCCAATATTCAAGTGTACCCTTTCCTGAACCCATTCGAGTTTCAGCAGGCTTAGCTGTAACTGGCTTGTCTGGGAAAATCTTAATCCAAACCTTACCACCACGCTTAATGTAACGTGTCATAGCGATACGAGCTGCCTCGATCTGGTTAGACTTGATCCAAGCTGGCTCCATTGCAACGATACCATACTCACCGTATGCAATCTTATTTCCTCTTGAAGCTTTTCCAGCCATGTTTCCACGGAACTGCTTTCTATGCTTCGCTCTCTTTGGCATTAACATATTATTCGGCTCCTCCTTCCACATTCTTCTTCTTTGGAAGTACTTCACCCTTATAGATCCATACCTTTACACCAACCTTACCATAAGTAGTGTCAGCCTCAGCGAATCCATAATCAATATCAGCACGAAGTGTCTGAAGTGGAATAGTACCTTCATTGTAAGACTCTGAACGAGCCATATCAGCACCACCAAGACGTCCTGAACAGCTTGTCTTGATACCCTTGATACCTGTCTTCATAGCGCGACCCATGCAAGACTTCATAGCTCTACGGAATGATACACGGTTCTCAAGCTGACCAGCGATGTTCTCTGCAACGAGCTGTGCATCGCGATCTGGTCTCTTGATCTCCTTGATATCAACTACAAGCTTATCGCTTGTCTGCTTCTGGAGCTCACTCTTAATCTTGTCGATCTCAGCGCCGCCCTTACCGATAACAACGCCTGGCTTTGCTGTGTAAACAGTAACCTTTACTCTACCAGCAGCACGCTCGATTTCAATCTTTGAAACGCCTGCAGCGTAAAGCTTCTTCTTAAGAAATTTTCTGATATTATAGTCTTCAACTAAGTAGTCTGAGAAGTTCTCGCCCTCAGCATACCACTTAGAATCCCAGTCCTTAATAACACCGACTCTTAAGCCATGAGGATTAACTTTCTGTCCCATGTTTTGCCTCCTTAATTTTTCTGATCAAGCACGATTGTAAGGTGGCTCATTCTCTTCTCGATTCTGTAAGCTCTACCCTGTGCTCTTGGTCTAATTCTCTTCATTGTAGGTCCCTTGTTTGCATAGCACTCAGCTACTACAAGGTCCTTACGATCTAAGCCGTTATTGTTCTCAGCGTTTGCAATAGCAGACTTAAGTAATTTCTCTATAACACTTGAAGCGTATCTTGGATTGTACATTACGATAGCAAGAGCTGTATCAACATCCTTACCACGAATGGCATCAAGTACGAAACAAGCCTTCTGAACTGACATTCTAGCATAAGATAACTTTGCTGAAGGTCTTGTATCCTTTACATCGTTTCTCTCACGTTTAATTTGAGATCTATGTCCCTTAGCCATGATTAAAACTCCTTTCCTCTAATTAGCGTACCTTTGACTTCTTCTCGTCCTTACCGTGACCTCTGTAGGTTCTAGTAGCAACGAACTCACCAAGCTTGTGTCCAACCATGTCTTCTGTAACATATACTGGAACATGCTTTCTTCCGTCATGTACTGCAATTGTATGTCCAACCATCTGTGGGAAGATTGTAGAACGACGTGACCATGTCTTGATAACTGACTTGTCGCCGTTTGCGTTCATAGCGTCAACCTTCTTTAATAAGCTTGCATCAGCAAATGGTCCTTTTTTTAATGAACGTGCCATGTGTATCCTCCTTATTTGATTGCTCTACCATCGCGTCTTCTTACGATGAGCTTGTTAGACTGCTTGTGCTTCTTTCTTGTCTTGAGACCAAGAGCTGGCTTGCCCCAAGGTGTGCATGGACCTGGACGTCCGATAGGAGCGCGGCCCTCACCACCACCGTGTGGATGGTCATTAGGGTTCATAACAGAACCACGAACTGTAGGTCTGATACCCATGTGTCTCTTACGACCAGCTTTACCGATCTTAACAAGGTTGTGATCACCGTTACCGATTACACCGATAGATGCGCGGCAGTTAAGAGGTACCATTCTCATTTCGCCTGAAGGAAGACGAAGAGTTGCATACTTTCCTTCCTTAGCCATGAGCTGAGCTGAGTTACCAGCTGAACGAACGAGCTGTCCGCCACGACCTGGATAAAGCTCAATATTGTGAATAAGAGTACCAACTGGAATCTTCTCAAGTGGTAAGCAGTTACCAACTCTAACTTCAGCGTCAGCACCGTTCATAACTGTCATGCCGTCTGTAAGACCAGCTGGAGCAAGGATGTAAGCCTTCTCGCCGTCTGCATAGCAGATAAGAGCGATGTTAGCTGTTCTGTTTGGATCGTACTCGATACCGATAACCTTTGCAGGAATTCCATCCTTATTTCTCTTGAAATCGATAAGTCTATATTTCTGTCTATTACCGCCACCGTGGTGTCTTACGGTAATCTTACCCTGATTGTTACGACCAGCGTGCTTCTTAAGTGAAACAGTAAGTGACTTCTCTGGAGAGTTCTTTGTGATCTCTGAGAAATCTGAACCAGTCATATTTCTTCTCGAAGGTGTATATGGGTTATATGTCTTAATTCCCATTTTGATTCTCCTTTCAAAAACTCGTTTATTGTCGTGCTCGACTGCACATAAAATTAATTAACTCTTGTCTATAAAAGACCTAAATCTTAAAGACCTGAGAAAATCTCAATATCTTTGCTATCAGCTGTAAGCTGTACGATAGCCTTCTTTGTCTTTGCTGTCTTTCCGTATGTCATTCCACGTCTCTTTGTCTTGCCATCAGCGTTCATTGTGTTAACTGATGCAACCTTTACTCCGTCGAACATCTTCTCAACAGCTTCCTTAATCATAGTCTTGTTAGCTTCTGGATGAACAAGGAATGTATACTTCTTCTCAGCCATTGCGTTCATAGACTTCTCTGTGATTACAGGCTTAAGGATTACGTCATAGTACTGTACGTTTGCCATTATGCATACACCTCCTGAATCTGATCAACAGCAGCCTTTGTTACTACTACTGTGTTGTACTTAAGGATGTCATATACGTTGATTGTGTTTGTAAGAGCTGTCTTAACTGTAGGAATGTTCTTTGCAGACATAACTACGTTCTGATCGTTTGTATCAAGAACTACGAGAGCCTTCTCAACGTTAAGGTTTGTAAGAACCTTTGCGAAATCCTTTGTCTTAATAGAATCAAGCTTAAGCTCGTCAACAACGATGAACTTGTTCTCGTTAACAACTGAAGTAAGTGCAGACTTAAGAGCTGCTCTCTTCTCCTTCTTGTTAAGCTTGAATGAATAATCTCTTGGAGTTGGTGCGAATACTACGCCACCACCTGTCCACTGTGGAGATCTTGTAGAACCCTGTCTTGCATGACCTGTTCCCTTCTGTCTCCAAGGTTTTCTACCACCACCAGAAACCTCAGAACGAGTCTTAGCCTTCTGTGTTCCCTGACGGTTATTTGCAAGCTGCTGGACAACTGCCATGTGCACTAAGTGCTCATTGATCTCAACTGCGAAGATGCTATCGTTAAGATCCATGCTGCCAACTTTTTTGCCTTCCATATTAAATACGGATACTTTAGCCATTGCTAAGTTCCTCCTTTCCTATCGTAAGATTACTTTCCTGCTTTAACTGACTCTTTGATTGTTACAAGAGACTTCTTTGGTCCTGGAACAGCACCCTTTACTAAAAGCAGATTGTTTTCAACGTCAACACGTACAATCTCAAGATTCTGGATTGTAACTCTTGTTCCGCCCATCTGACCAGGCATACCCTTGCCCTTGAATACACGGCTAGGTGATGAACATGCACCGTTTGAACCCTGGTGTCTGTGGAACTTAGAACCATGAGCCATAGGTCCTCTGTGCTGACCTAATCTCTTGATAGCACCCTGGAATCCCTTGCCCTTTGATGTTGCTGTAGCGTCAACCTTGTCGCCAGCCTCAAAGATATCAGCCTTGATTTCCTGAGCGAGTGCGTAATCTGCACAATTATCAAATCTGAACTCTCTAACAAATCTCTTTGGCTCAACACCAGCCTTATCGAAGTGACCCTTCTCTGGCTTGTTTACGCCATTGCGATGAATGATTTCTTTGCGTCCGTTAGCATCCTTATTGACAAGCTTAACCTTCTTGTCAACAAAGCCAACCTGAACTGCATCGTAACCGTCGTTCTCTACTGTCTTGATCTGTGTAACAACACATGGACCAGCAGAAAGTACAGTTACAGGAATAAGCTCGCCGCCTTCATTGAAGACCTGAGTCATTCCGACCTTTGTAGCTAAAATAGCTTTCTTCATTTTTCTTACCTCCATTTTCTACAGCGGAACGCTTCTTGCCCAACTTATTTATCGGGGTAGCGGAACCGTTCATCCTAGAACAGTATCATATAAGTGGAACCAGATAAGAATTCTGAGTTGCTTCTATATAAAACCATCTTGGATGTTAACTAAAATTGGTTGAACTCAATTACTTGTTCTTGATGCTGATCTCAACACCTGCTGGCATCTCCAACTTAGAAAGTGCCTCAACAGTCTTCTGTGTTGGGTCGATGACATCAATCAATCTCTTATGAGTTCTCTGCTCGAACTGCTCACGAGAGTCCTTGTACTTATGTACAGCTCTAAGAATTGTAACAACTTCCTTCTTTGTTGGAAGAGGTACTGGACCACTAACCTGTGCTCCGTTCTTCTTAACAGTCTCGATGATTTTCTTGGCAGATGAATCTACTAACTCATGATCATAAGCCTTGAGTGTGATTCTCATAACTTGATTTGCCATAAAAAAAGTCTCCTCCTTTTTCGTTTTTTCTGACTTCTGAAAAATCGAACAAGTGGCGACTGTACACTTACCCGTGTGTATCATGGTTTAAAACTCAAAGTTCGAACCAAGTTCTCACACGTCGTCTCCGCGAATGCGGACGGTTTTCTGTTGTACAGTGACTTGTCGTCAGTTTCCTAACTTGACATTCGCTCCACGGAAAACCAACCTGAGTAACTAGGTTGCAACCTCACGCTTCATAGCTATCATGTCACAGCAAGTTATAATATACACGCGAACAGGGATATATGCAAGAAAAAGATAAAAATAATTGTATTTTATTAAGTACAATTTTAAGAACTACTAAATCTAGTGGTTAAATTGAATTTTTTGAACTAGAAGTCATTGAACATTGACAATCTTTAAGTATAATAGTCAAGGCAACTAGTTATGTCAAGACTACATATTATATATAGAAAGAACAGGTATAAAAATGCAACCAGCAAATAATTGGAAAGATTACGAAATAATAGATTGTAGCTCTGGCGAGAAGCTTGAGCGCTGGGGAGACTACGTTCTTCTTCGTCCAGATCCACAGGTTATCTGGAACACAAAGAAAAGCTCTCCTTATTATAAGAAGCTAAACGCTCATTATCATCGTTCAAACAAGGGCGGCGGTGAGTGGGAATTCTTTGACCTTCCAGAGCAGTGGACTATCAGCTACCCTATCTGCGATAAGAAGCTTACATTTAATTTGAAGCCTTTCGCTTTTAAGCACACAGGTCTTTTCCCAGAGCAGGCTGTTAACTGGGATTGGTTTTCTTCTATTATAAATAAGGAAATAAAAGAGAAGAATCGTCCAGTTAAGGTTCTTAACCTCTTCGCCTACACAGGCGGTGCCACACTTGCAGCTGCTGCAGCTGGCGCTCAGGTTACTCATGTAGATGCTTCAAAGGGTATGGTTCAGTGGGCAAAAGAAAATGCAGCTTCATCTAGTCTTTCTGATGCACCTATCAGATGGCTTGTCGACGACTGCCGTAAGTTTGTTGAGAGAGAGATTCGTCGCGGAAATAAATACGACGGTATCATTATGGATCCTCCTTCATATGGAAGAGGTTCTAAGAATGAGGTTTGGAAGATTGAAGATGATATCTTCCCATTCATCCAGCTTTGCGAAGAGATACTTGCAGATGATGCTCTTTTCTTCCTCGTTAACTCATACACAACTGGTCTTCAGCCAGCAGTTCTTAATTACATGATTAGCACTGCTCTTCTTAAGAATCATCCTGGAGAAGTTACTGCTGATGAGATTGGACTTCCTGTTACTGAATCTGGTCTTGTACTTCCATGTGGAGCCAGCGGTAGATGGGTAAGAAAATAATAATAAATAGGAACAACAAATGATTACATATTATATAGAAGAAATACTATAATTATGTCTATCATTTATTTAGAAGGAAAATAATTTTATGAATCAATCGACAGCAATGAATCCACTTGGTACAGAGCCAGTTGGAACACTACTTAGAAAATTTGCAATACCTAGCATCATCGCCATGCTTGTAGGTTCACTCTACAACATGGTAGATCAGCTTTTCATCGGAAACTTTGTAGGACCTCTCGGAAATGGTGCTACAAACATCCAGTTCCCACTTTCAATACTTAATGTATCAATTGCTCTACTCTGTGGTATCGGTGCAGCTTCTACCTTCAACCTTGCAATGGGTCGTGGCGAGACAGAGAAAGCTGGCTATTATATAGGAAATGCTGTTTCACTTATGCTTATTGGTGGACTTGCTCTTTCCATTATTACAGAGCTTTTCCTTGAGCCAATTCTTTTAGGATGTGGTGCTACTGAAAACATTCTTCCATATGCTATGGAATATTCCAGAATCTGTGCTATTGGATACCCACTATTCATATTATCTGCCGGTGGTGCTCACATTGTAAGAGCTGACGGTAGCCCAAACATGACAATGGCAATCAACATGACTGGTGCCATCATCAACACCGTTTTAGATTTCCTTTTTGTAGCTGTATTTAAATGGGGTATGACTGGTGCTGCTGTTGCCACAATTATCGGACAGTGCATTTCCGGTATCATGGTGCTTGTTTACCTTACAAAATTTAAGACAGTCAAGCTTCACAAGGAACACTTCATTCCTAACCCAGCAATGATTGCAGCTGTCACCTCACTTGGTACTGCTCCATTTATCAATCAGATTGCTATGATGCTTGTTCAGATTACAATGAACCATGTAATGGGTCACTATGGTGCACAGTCAATCTATGGTTCAGATATTCCAATTACTTGCGCAGGAATCATTTCAAAGGTTAACGGAATCTGTTTCTCCTTTGTTATTGGTATTTCACAGGGCTTACAGCCAATCATCAGCTTTAACTATGGTGCAAAGCAGTATAAGCGAGTTAAAGATGCTCTTATACTTGCTTTAAAATTGGCTGCCTGTATCACCTTCACAAGCTGGGCATGCTTCCAGTTATTCCCACGCCAGATTGTTTCAATCTTCGGTTCAGGTGATGAGTTATACTTCCAGTTCTGTGAGAAGTACTTCAGAATTTTCCTCTTTGGAATTTGCAGTGCCTTCTTACAGCCTATTTCATCAAACTTCTTTACATCAATTGGAAAGCCATACAAAGGAATCTTCATGTCACTTACAAGACAGGTACTTTTCCTTGCACCACTTATCATCTTCTTACCTATGATATTTGGATTCAATGGAGTTCTTTACGCTGGACCAATCGCAGATGTATTATCCTTTACAATTTGTTTGATTCTTGTTAAGAAGGAATTTAATCATCCAGAATTTAAGAATATATAAAAAATAAGCCAATACTCCAAGTTTTACATGCTCCCGCAGGGCACCCTCCATACTCGCGCTTGCCTAGACTATGAGTATTGGCTTTTTCTTATTTACATACGATTTGGTCACGGCCGCCTTCCTTGGCTTCGTAAAGATTGCCATCGGCGCGGCTAAGAGCTTCATCCACTGTCTCGCCTGGTTCCAAGGCTGTAAGACCAAAACTCATGGTAATCTGACGGTCTGAATCTGGTACCCAAATGGTGCGAACCTCGTCCATAATAATCTCAAGCTCGCGTCGAGCTATGTCCAGCTCTCTATTTTCAAATATAAGAAGGAATTCCTCGCCACCCCAACGGGCCGCTATACCTTTTCCAACCATTCCAGCCTTTAACTTTCCAGCGACCTTCCTAAGAACATAATCACCCATCTCATGGCCGAAGGTATCATTAACCTTTTTAAAGAAATCAATATCTGATATACATACACAATATCGTATACCTGATTCTACTGAACGAACTCTAATTTCCTCCAGCTTCTTATCAGCATAACGTCTGTTGTTTAATCCTGTCAAAGCATCAAACTCAACAAGCGTCTGTATAGCTTTAGCCATTCGTTTTCCATCGTTGGCAAGATGCTTAATCTCATCATCCTCAAGCATAAGCTCTCTTGGCATATCCACATCGAAGTTGCCATCTGCCAAGGTGTTCATATACTTGTCCATCTTCCTGATTCTGCCTGCAAGCTTTCTATTGAAGTAGATCATTATGTAACCCATCAAAAATGCAGTCAAGCCACAGGTCACACAAATAGGAAAGATATATTGTAGAAGCTCCTGCTTAACTGATTCCTGAGAACGACTAACAGCAATCATTCCGTTAATGTCTCCTGTCTCAGAAAACAGCGGCATATAATAGGCGTAGCTTTTTCTATCGTATACGAGAACATTGCTATAAAATTTGCTGGCACCTTCCTCCAAAACTTCCTTCTTTACAATTACGGATGCACTGGTACCAATAGCTCTGTTCCCATCTGAATCTTTAAGTGTAGTAATCAAGCGAACATCATCATAAAAAACAGATATATCTATCTCAAGCATCTTGGCCAAATCATCAACCATGGTGTCCTCACCGTTGATACGCTGCTCACCCTTATACATTTCAGGGATTCCATCATCATCGGCATCCTCAGCCCAATAATCACCCACATAAACTTCTTTTAATACATACTGTGCCAGTTGTGCATCACGGATAAGCTCCTCTTTAGTCTTATTAGCAACAAGCTGATAAAGACCGCTGACACTTACTGAAATAATGATGATTGCCATCAATGTAAGTGGTATCAGGGTCATACGAAGCATTTGACTATTTAGACTGTTACTAAATTTTTTCTTCGCCATAGAACTGCCTCCGTGACCCTATTTTGCCACATTTTTATGTAATTATAGTGAACTAGACTCATCTACCACAAAGTTTGTGGTACCTACTATCTCACACTGACTGTTTTTTATGTCCTCAATACTCTCCGCACCTTCATAAAGTCTGTTACCGATGCTACATTCCAGGTATGTATTAAATGGATAAATATCGCTGTCAGTCAACTCATCTTCTGAATCCATAATCTCATTGAAGGTAACTGTATAATATGTAGTCACATCACCATGAACAGAATAATGAAGAGCATATATCAATCCAACTCTTCCGTATGCTTCTTCACCAGAATTGGCAATAACGCTACATTTATATCGGCTGCTTCCATAACATTGCTGTCAATATAAGTAATCAGTTCTAGCAAAGCCAGTTTTTCATCTGTCATAAGCACACCCACCTGCAGGTCTCATTTTTCCTGTCAGCAGTACAACTAGCATAACGTAAAACTATGTCCTCATACTTGTAACAGTCTCTTATATTTTTAGCATTCATATCTCTTGTAACTGGCTTGTCAAAACAATAGAAATTAACATCGTAAACTCTGGCATCCTCATAAATCTCATCGATTATGCTGTCCATTGTTTTTTCAATGTATGCCTTATCCGTATTCTCTATATAAATATTTACACTAAAAGCTTTTACATTGCCATCTGCATCCACACCTAACAGCTCTGTAAACATCTTGTGTGCCTGTCCCTGAAGAAGTGGCTCCAGCCTCTCTTCCATCTCCTGCTGCACACCAGGTGCCTTGAGTACCCACTGATAGCCATCCTTAAAACCTTTCCCATCTCGCTCCACAGTGAATGTATCAATGACTGGATCATCTCCCTCTGCATAAGCATAAAGGCATTCATTATCTAGAAAAACCTTATTCTCTGGAACATATCCGTTATAGCAAAAGGTCTTCCCATATTTTTTATTCAGATATTGAAGCATCTCCTCTATAGCTGTTATACCAATACGGCCTGCAGAGTTAAGATCCTTCCATTCTGTAGGTAGATTTGCATTTTTTAATATTGAAATCTGTCTCTCATTAAGCTTTTGTTTATTTAGAAATCCCATAGTATATTCTCCTCAATACTAAAAATATTATTTCTCCATATTATCCAAAACAAGCTTAACGACAACCCAAATCACCGCAAGACATAAGGCAATCGCTGTTGTTTGAAATTCACTTATAAGCATTTTTAACCCTCACAATTATTCTTCTACCTGTTCCTTTTCCTTTGTTTCAGGATGATTTTTCTCATAAAGCTTCCCTAAAAATCCAAGCCCTGCTCCTAATAACACCGAGATTATTAATACATAATAACCTATAGAATTAAGTAAATTCATGTCCACCTATCTCCTTCAAAATCTTTATAATTCCATGCCGCTAAAATCTATAAGCTCTGCAAAGGTGTACACGATACTTACTGCGAAGGTATAAGGTATCCACCACATATTAGGAATCAAATTAAAATGAGCTGCCAAATGTAATAATGTAACTGCAGCCATAAATATTACAAACACAAGACTGTTAATCTTAAAGAACAAGCTGGTATTTACAAAATCATGGTTGTTCCATGCAAAAATTGTAAATGTAATCAGCAATATAACAGCAATAAAAATGTCGTATTCATACACTGTAAGATATATATATCCAACCACCGCCCATATAAATTGTAGCAGCGCATTTGTTAATCCCTTTTTATATTTTTTCATTATGACATTCTCCATTTTTAGACTCTTTTCCAATTATTTCATATCTTACACAGATTATCAATTTCTATAGAAAAAAATAGGAGTGTTCACAAAAGGTTGTGCTCCTATTCTTTCAATTTTTGATTCATATAAAACATAAAAGAAAACAAAAAAAATGCCCCCTTGTTTTACATCGCGGAGCATTTACGATGGAATCAAAAAAATTTTGCAGGGTTAAGGATCCCTGCAG
The DNA here is from genome assembly GCF_900115215.1 of Pseudobutyrivibrio sp. UC1225. Taxonomy (NCBI): domain Bacteria; kingdom Bacillati; phylum Bacillota; class Clostridia; order Lachnospirales; family Lachnospiraceae; genus Pseudobutyrivibrio; species Pseudobutyrivibrio sp. UC1225. The sequence continues at coordinate 74,275 of NZ_FOVQ01000009.1, forward strand.
CAAAACAACAAGGTTTTACAGTTCATTAGTATATTATTTTTTTCAACAATATGCAATATAATGTGCAATAAAAATGCGAAAAAGCGGGCCAATACTTGATATTGGTCCGCCCTCCCGTGGATTTGAATTATGAAAATATGAATATGAAAAAGATCAGCTTATTTATTTCTCTGTGCCTTAACAAGTGCAAAGATTGACTGCAAAATGATGAATACACAAAGGAGAGCTGCTGTTGCAATGTTAGCCCAGCTTGAAAGAAGCTTTCCGTTTGTATTAACAAGTACTGTAATTGTACCGTTGATAAGAACACCAAAGAGTGAACCAATAACGTTACCTACACCACCTGTAAGAAGTGTACCACCAATAACTGCTGATGCAATTGCATCCATCTCAAGTCCCTTTGCCTGGTTAACTGAACCTGACATTGTGTTCAAGCAGTAAAGAATACCACCAATTGAGCAAAGGAATGAAGAAAGGATATGTGAAAGCATTCTTGTCTTCTTAACATTAAGACCCATCATAGTAGCTGATGTCTGGTTGCCACCTACTGCGTAAAGGTTACGTCCAAACTTTGTATACTTGAGCATTAAGAAGATAAGTACAAGTACGATTAAAGCAATAAGTACTGTTGGTCTGATGTAAGGAGCAACAATCTTTCCATGCTTGTTTGCTTTTCCAAGGAACTCTGGAAGATTAATCTTTGAGTTAGCCCAAGCATAGAATAATGGGTTGTCTGCCTCTGTGATTGAAATCTGACCTGAACAGATAACTGCTGTCATACCTCTTGCGAAGAACATACCTGCCATTGTTACGATGAATGGCTGAATCTCAAGATATCCTACAAGGAAGCCCTGAACTGCACCAAATACCAAACCAATAACAAGAACAAGTATTACCATTGGAATTGCACCCATATGCCACTCTGTCATACCAAATACAAGAAGCATACAGTCCATAGCAATTACTGAACCAACTGAAATATCAATACCACCTGTAAGCATTACACAAGTCATACCACAGGTTACGCAGATAAGACCTGCGTTGTTGATAAGTACATTAAGAAAAGTCTGAAGATTTCCGAATCCCTTATCAGCATAAATTACACAACCAACTGCATACATGAAAACGAATAATGCAATTGTAATAAAAATAAGTACTGTATTTGAATCTAATTTCTTTTTTGTCTTCATTATGCTGCCTCCTTTACTACTGGCTGCTGAGCTCTTGAAGCTTTCTGAGCCTTTCTGGCAGCCATGTAAGCCTTAAATGCTGGAGCCTGCACAACTACAATAATAATAACGATGATTGCCTTAAATACTGGTGCCTTATCAGTTGAAACACCCATAGCAAGAAGTGTTGTTGTGATAGCCTGAATTGTGTAAGCACCGATGATTGAGCCTGCAAGATTAAACTTACCACCACCAAGTGAGTTACCACCAAGAGCAACTGCAAGGATAGCATCAAGCTCGTAATTAAGACCAATGTTGTTTGAATCTGCAGAATAGATTCTTGATGAAGCAACGATACCTGCGATACCAGCACAAACGCCGCAAACTACATAGCAGATAAAGCAGATTACATCTGAATTAATTCCTGAAATTCTAGCTGCTCTTCCGTTGATACCAACAGACTGGATATAAAGACCAAGAGCTGTCTTCTTTAGAAGAACTGCAACAATTGCGATAACAATTGCAGCCACAAATACTGGGGTAGGAATTGGACATCCCGGTATAAAGTTGCCCAGATATTTGTATGGCTCATATCGTATATACGTAATCTGATTGTTGCAAAGAAGAAGTCCGATAGCACGTGCTGCTGTGAATAAAATCAAAGTAGCAACCATTGGCTGAATCTTGAGCTTTGCAACAAGTGCACCATTCATTGCACCGCTGACACCACCCATAAGTACACCAAAAAGCATACCTACAAGCATTGGAACTGCAAGTGTTGAAACTGAGTTGTTACCATAACCTGCAAGTAACATACAGCAACTACAAGCTGAAAGTGACATTACTGAACCAACTGAAATATCTGTACCAGCTGATACAGCAACTACTAATGTCTGACCTACTGCAAGAATCGCGATTTCTGATCCACGATTTAAAATATCAATTAATCTACCAAATAAAACACCGTTGTTGATACTGATTGCAAAAAAATCAGGTGACTTAATCAAGTTTATCAACAGTACCAATATCATACAGAAAATTGGCAAGAACAGTGGCTTTTTTGTAAGCTTTCTAAAATTCTCCATTATTCTCCACCTCCTGCGATAGCTGCCATGACTGATTCCTGAGTCATTTCTCCAGAAATTTCTCCAACCTGAGCGCCATCACGCATTACATACATTCTAGAACAGGTACGAAGCATCTCTTCAATTTCTGATGAGATGAATACGATACTCATTCCCTCTTCCTCAGCAAACTTTAATGCAAGCTTTTGGAATTCTGTCTTTGTACCGATATCGATACCTCTTGTTGGCTCATCTAAGATTAAGAAATCTGGATGTGTGCATAACCATCTTGCCAAGATTACTTTCTGTTGATTACCACCAGAAAGCTGGCTGATAGGAGTTTCTCTGGATGCTGTCTTTATCTGAAGCATGTCGATAAACTTATCAGCTATTTCAATTTGCTTTGACATTGGAATTTTTTTGAACATTCCATTTCTAGCCTGAAGGGCAAGGATAATATTCTCCCTAACTGAAAGATCACCGATACAACCATCCGCTTTTCTATCATCTGGAAGGTATCCCATTCCAGCCTTTATTGCATCAAGTGGCTCCTTAATATTTATCTCTTTACCATTTACTTTTAAAGTGCCTGTCTGAGCTTTATCTGCACCATAAATGCAGCGAACCATCTCCGAACGACCTGAGCCAAGAAGACCGGTAACACCAACAACTTCGCCCTTTTTAATCTGGAAATCAAATGGTTTAATAGTTCCTTTATGACTGAGATTCTTTGCATCAACAACAACATCTTCAGAAACATTTCCTGCTCCTTCTTTCTTAATTGCTGCCAGGTCATCGAAGTCTTTTCCTAACATTGCCGCAACAAGTTTGACACGTGGCATCTCTTCCACTGAGTACTCTCCTGCAAACTCTCCATTTCTAAGAACAGTGATTGTATCGCACACTGCGTATACCTGCTCAAGGAAATGTGTAACGAATATTATTCCAACTCCCTTTGTTTTAAGATCCTTCATAACCTTGAAGAGCTTTTCAACCTCGTTATCATCAAGTGATGATGTTGGCTCATCAAGAATAAGAACCTTACAATCCATATCTACAGCTCTTGCAATTGCTATCATCTGCTGAATTGCAAGAGAATAATTTTCAAGTGCAATAGTTACATCAATATTTAAATCAAGACCATCCATAATTTCCTTTGCACGCTTGTTCATTGCGCGCCAGTCGATGGTTCCTATTTTTGTTTTTGGCTCACGGCCAATAAATAAGTTTTCTGCTACTGTCAAGTTAGGGCAAAGGTTTACCTCCTGGTAAACTGTGGCAATTCCCTTTTCCTGAGCTTCCAGGGTAGAATGATTAATCACAGGACCTTCAATGCCTGCGACATGAATCTCCCCGGCATCTAATGAATACACACCTGTTAAAACTTTAATAAGCGTTGATTTTCCTGCACCATTCTCACCCATTAGAGCATGTATTTCTCCCTTTCTTAGAGTGAACTGCGCATGATCTAATGCTTTTACACCCGGAAAGGATTTGGATATGTCCCGCATTGTAATCAAAATATTTTCATCCATATTCTCTCCTCCTAAATAAATGGGGAAGGCACTGGGCCCTCCCCCCATAAGTCAAATTCGTATTTACGATTTAGTATGAAGCCTGTGAAGCTGCATCTGTTACCTGGATAAGGTCCTCTGTTACCTCGTCACCAGCGTTGTTTGTGTATGTGATTGACTTAAGAATGTCTTCTGCAACATACCATGGCTCTGTCATGAATGTCTGCTTTGCAACTGTCTCACCGTTCTTAAGAGCCTTAACGATGTCTGCACAGTAAGAACCCTGAAGTGGGTAGCACATGAAGTCTGCGTTGATATCACCAGACTGTACATACTCAAGACCAGCCTTGCAAGCATCGAAAGAAATAAGGATTACGTCCTTATCAACACCGTAAGAAACACCAGCTGCCTTCATAGCATCCATAGCACCGAAAGCTTCGTTATCGTTCTGGCAAACAACTACGTTGAACTTACCTGCATAAGACTTACAGTAAGACTCCATAACCTGCTGTCCACCGTCCTGTGTGAAGTCACCATCCTGAGAATCAAGGATTGTCCATCCCTCAGCATCTGCGTACTTCTTGAAACCATCTGTACGTCCGATCTGAGCTGAAGAACCATTAGAACCCTCGATAACAAGGATGTTAAGGTCTGTAATACCCTTAGCCTCTGCATATGCCTTTAACCAAGCACCTGATGCAAGACCTTCGTTCATGAACTCTGAACCTACCCATGAAACATACTTATCTGAATCTTCGATTGTTCTATCGATTACAATTACAGGAATACCAGCATCCTCACACTCTGTAAGAACTGTGTCCCAACCTGTTGAAACGATAGGATCGATTACGATGTAATCAACGTCGTTCTGGATGAACTGTCTAACTGCCTCAATCTGCTTAGCTGAATCGTTATCGCAGTCAACGAACTGTAAATCATATCCATTAGCCTCTGAGAAAGCATCTTGAACTGAATTTGTAGAAGCTGTTCTCCAATCTGACTCGTGTCCAACCTGTGCGAAACCAACAGTAATCTTTTCCCCGCTGTCTTCTGCTGTATCGCCAGCTTCCTCTGTTGTCTCAGCAGCTGTATCTGCTGATGTGTCTGCTGCTGTATCTGAGCTTCCACAAGCTACCATTGATGCAGCCATAAGTGCTGTGAGCATTCCTGCTACTATTCTTTTTTTCATAAGGTTATCTCCTTCCTTCTCCTGCCAGGCAACCTTTTTCCTGGCCCCTTTGTTTTTCTGATACTAATTTAGCATTATGAATTTTTTACAACAATGAAATAGAATCAAAAAGAAGGGTTTCTATTTTTGAGATAATACCAATTTATATTTCCAGAGATTTTTGCATACCAATTTTCAATTTAACGGGATTCTTTCCAAAAAGTGTTGAAAATTTTTTAATCGATATAAGATATTTTTACGATTGGTATGTTTTCAATTCCAACAAATTTCATACCAATTTTATTACAACTATGCTAGAATCTTATATAGACGCGTGGAAACTCTTTGAATAAAGGGGAATAATTTTTTATGGTTCCAAAATATATAGTTCTTAAAGAAAAAATAAATGAGGATATTTTATCAGATATTTATCCACTGGATTCAAAATTACCTACCGAAGTAGAGCTTGCTGAGAAATATAAGGTCAGTCGTTCTACTGTAAGACAGGCTTTGGAGCTATTGGTAAATGATGGTATTATCAGCAAACGTTGGGGAAGCGGAAACACAGTCATTTCCAAAAGTGATTCTTCTAAAAAGAAGACTGTCATGATTCTCATGCCAGAAATGAAATCTGCACAAGCTCAGTCTATTCTTGATGATCTTACCTCCACTTTATTGAAGGAAGGCTATGCAATAGAAAGTCACGAGACTCTTCAACAGTACTCTCTCGAGCGAGAGTATTTATCAACAATGCTGACAGATATATACAGTGGTCTTATCATCGCCCCTGTTCTTTCTGCCATGCCATCCACCAACTCAGATTTGCTTCATCTTTTACTGAAACGTCAGCTTCCTATTATCTTTTTAGAAGCAGCACCGACTGGTGTGTACAACGCCACTGTAGTAGCTTCCGACAACTACGGCCGAGGCTATCAGATGGCAAGACGCTTTATCAATTCTGGAAGAAAAAAACTTGGTGGAATATTTATCCACGACAGCGCTGCATCCATCGCAGCCTTTTCGGGTTATGTGGATGCCATAAGGGATGCAGGCCTTGCCATATGTGATTCCTGCTTCCTATGGTGCAACTCTGTGGACCCACAGGGAATCAACACCAGAAATGTCACCTTCATCAATAAATTTCTTAAGCATGCCTGCGAGGAGGCAGAGGTTATTTATCTAGATGATGAAAGAATTGGCACAGAGTGGCTCTTCCCTGTTAAGACGAATCAGCTTGAACTGAACAAGCCACTTGGCAAAGAGGCCGCAAAAAAATTTATCGAAATAAAAAAGAATGGCAACGCAACAGGCATTACCATTCCTTATCATTAAAATATAATTAGAATCTTCTTTTTTCTATTATTTCAGGTGCGAGGTTGTCAGCTGTAAAGCATTCCTCATGAACGTATGTGATTTTTGGAACTGCATTTCCTTTTTCAAGGCGACTTATAAGATTATAGATGTAAGGGCCCTGAAGGGGATTGCATTCCACCTCCACACTGATGTGTCCGTTCATACATAGTACCATTGCCGAGTTCATGGCATCAAAGGATACTATTTTTATTCCTTCTTTATTTCCATATTTAACGCCAGCCTCATTCATTGCCTGAATGGCACCATAGGCTTCCTCATCATTTTCACAGTAAGCAACATCAATGTTTTCAGCACCAAGCTCCTCTATAGCCTGAGCCATTATTTCTCTACCCTTAGCCTTTGTAAATTCTCCACAATCCTGAGCCACAATATTCCAATTGCTATGTTCCTTAACTGCTTCTTCGATTGCCTTGGTTCTACCCAACTGAGCTGAGGAACCAAGAGTTCCCTGGATATGAACAATATTTATCTGTCCATCCTCATCATCCTGTATATACTTTTCCAGATTCGAAACTGCATATTCTCCCTCGGCTGTAAAATCTGAGCCCACAAAAGCTGTGTAAAGGGATTCATTCTCTACAACAACATTTCTATCGCAAATAATAACTGGAATCCCTGCATCCTTTGCCTCGGACAAAACTGTATCCCATCCAGTCTCTACTATAGGACTAATAATTATGTAATCCACTCCCTGCTGGATAAAGGTACGAATATCCTTTATCTGATTATCCTGCTTCGAGCGGCCATCCTTGTAAATAAGCTTATAGCCTCTTTCTTCAGTAAAATTCTCTTTAACAGAATCTGTAAGAGCAACACGCCAGGTTGATTCTGCTCCTGGCTGGGAAAATCCCACCACTATCAGATTTCCATTATCTTCATCAAATTCTCCAAAAGCTGACTGAGAACCACAAGCCGTTATACTTATAGCCAGCATTACCGCCATTAAGGCGCTTATTTTTTTCTTAACCCTAAACATTTATTATCCCCTTTTCACTGCTCTCCACCTTTGGTATTACCGCTGTTATGGTGGTGCCTACCCCCTCAGAGCTTGATATCTTAAGACCATATTCGTCTCCGTATAAAAGCTGCATTCTCTGGTGAACAGTTCTAAGACCAAAGCCTATCTTCTCACCATTTTCAAGGGCATTTCTCAATTCCGCAAGACGCTCCTCACTCATGCCTGCGCCGTTATCCTTTACAGTAAGCTCGATAATATCACCAAGGTCTACCGCATTGACTTTAATTACTCCCTTTTCGCGCTGAAGCTTAATGCCATGGTAAATACTGTTTTCAACCAGTGGCTGTAATGTCAACTTTGGAATTGAATATCCGTAAAGACTTTCTGGAATACTAACATCATAGTCCATACGATCCTGATATCTTGTTTTTTGGATGGAAAGATAACTCAGCACGTGCTTCTGCTCTTCCTCCAGTGTAATAACATCCTTGCCCCTGCTAAGACAGAATCTAAAAAAATCTGACAGGGCACTAACCATTTCGATACTATCCTGTTTTTTATCTGCCTCTATCAGCCAGATAATAGTATCCAATGTGTTGTATAAGAAATGCGGATTAATCTGGGCCTGCAAAAGCTCTAACTCCGCATGACGTTTTCTTCGTTCAGCCTTTTTATTCTCCTGGATGAGAGAATTAAGCTGACCAACCATTTCCTCAAAACCATCGGACAAGGTCTGAATCTCTACCGCCGTGGCTTCAACAGGAATATGCTGTTCAAAATCCCCCCTCTGAATATCCTTTACACGATTGGTAAGCTTGGTAAGAGGTGAATTGATTTGCTCAGTAAGATGTGAGGTATACACAGCAATTGTCACTATCAAAACTACAAACAGACCAAAAATACCAAGTATCACATACTGCAACTGCTCAGTGATTTCATTCTGCAGCTGGCTCAGATGTGCAGACTCATAATACAGATAATCATACATATAGCTCTGAATCAGCTCGGTCAAAATATAAATATTATTTTCCAGCTGAGTCATGCCCTCATCATAGGAACCTGCACCATCGATTTCATCCATGCGAAGCTCCAGAGTCACACACAAATCACGAACTGATTCTATAGCCTCGATACTTTTCTTTTGGGTGGTGTGTAAAAGCAAGGTATCTGCCAGTTCTCTGGCGCGTTCTACCTCGTCCACAGGCTTTCCTTCAGAATATGCACTGTCGCTTACGTAGTAAAACATTTTCAGATCAACATCATTTTTGAAGTTCTGACTGAAGGCTGATGCAGAAGTAACATTCTGCAGAATAGTCCTATACTGAATGGAATACCAACACAAAACACCTATGAGAACGGCTACAACTATACTCATGGGAACAAGGGTAACTGCTATAAGTCTTCTGAGCATGTTGCTGGTGGTAGACTTTTTCATAAATGCAGTATTCACTCTCATGCGCCCTGCCCCTTTGCTCTGAATTCCTTAGGGCTAAGGCCATAAGTCTTTTTGAAGATGTAACTGAAATAATGTGGATCCTTGTAACCCACCTGCTCAGCAATTGCCTGAGATTTCTCTCCGGTAGTAAGAAGCATATTCTTGGCATGCTCCATACGCTTTGCTGTCATGTATTCCACGAAGGTTGTTTTATTCTCTCTTGAGAACATTGCGCTCAGGTAGCTTGGAGAAATATTAACCTCCTTAGCCACTTCATTTAAGCTAAGATTGCTATCTGCGTAATGCTCATCCACATACTTAATAGCAGCAGAAAGCTGTGATTTAGACTGTGTGCCTACTACGTTTTTACGTTTTGAAATGGCAATGGCAAACATGCGCTCCACCAATTCCATTACAGTCTCTGGCTCCACATTTTCTATGGAAGCTCTGGTATTTGCTTCAAGTGCTGTAGATGGGTCCATCGAAAGCTTACGTAAATAATCGCATACGCACATGTACATAGTCATAGCAAAATACTTGCTAAACAAAACAGACTTCATAGCATTCTTCGTCTGCTTATTTATAAGATTTCCAAGGAATCCCTGTATCTCGGATTCCTCTGCATTTTCCAAAAACAACATAACCAGTCGCTGGTCGATGGCTGCTGTATCGCTTTCCTCATTATTGTTTCTAATGGTTTCAATATCTAAATCTGTAAATATATGACCTGATGGATTCATGTATCTACAGCTAAGTCTCTTATTTGCAATCTGACACGCCTTAGAGAATTCGGAGAATCTCGTAATAGGTCCACTTTCAGCAAGATACCAGTTTATCTCATCCTCATAAACCATACATCGACGCTGTATGTTTTCGATGAGTGTTGTAGTATGACTTGCTATTGTATCCACATCTCCTTTTACAATAATTGCATAGGTATCCATGTTCCAGTGGAACACAATATATTCTGGACAGCACTTCAAAAACTGCATCAGCTGCTCCGAAAGACGAGCCATGTATTTTGAATATACAGGCGCTGCTGCCACCTCTGTCATAGGTGAAAAATCAAGAAGCACAAGATTATAGTTTGTGGCATCAAGAGAAAGCCCCAGCTCCTCAGATTTCTCATAGACCTCTGAGACAGACATGGCGCCGCTTACAAGCTGATTAAAGAATCTTACTCTAGCGAACTGTTCGTACTCCTGACTTTCTGCTTTGAATTGCTCTAGATAATTATCTTTCTCATTTTCTTTATCCAGCTTGGCCTTAGCATCTGCCATAACCTCCTTCAGCTTATCCTTAGTGATAGGCTTTAACAGGTAATTGTCTACACCAATGCTTATTGCCTCCTGGGCATAAGAAAAATCATCGAAGCCACTAATAATTATTATTCTTGTATTAGGTAGCTCCTTCTTAATCATTTTAGATAAGGCTATGCCATCCATAAAAGGCATTCTAATATCTGTAATTAGAACGTCCGGCTTAGTCTGTCTGATAAGTGGCAATGCCATCTCTCCATCAGCTGCATCTCCTACATAAGCGAAACCATACTGTTCCCATGGAAAGCTGGCCTTTAACCCGTCGCGGATCACAATTTCATCCTCGACCAAAAATACACTATACATTATTCCCCAAAATCCTTCTAAAACTTACTAAAACTAATACTACTTCTCTTTTTCTTTCAGGTATTCTGAAATCAGGTGATACAGGCCCTCCGCAGTAGCCTCTACACCCATCAAAGAACTGTTAACGCAGAAATCATATCCTCTGCTATCGCCCCATTTCATCTTAGAGTAATAGTTGTGATATGCCTTTCTCTTTTTGTCGTGACGGAACATCTTCGCCTTTGCCTCAAGCTTATTGAGGTTGTACAGGCGGCTGATACGCTCAACCTTGGCATCCTCCTCACCTCTGACAAAAATAGAAATCAATGCTGGATTGTCACGCAAAACATTCTCTGCGCATCGTCCAACTACCACAAAGCTTTCTCCAGATGCAGCTTTTTCTTTTATGAAATTGAATTGAAGCTGTGCTATTGAATCCTGAACAGAAGAAGAATGGCCTCTGACAGTACGGTGAAGACCCTGACGCTTCATCTCTTCATGCTTGTACAGATTTTCAGCATCAATGCCGTTTTTCTCTGCCCACTGATCCAACATGTTTCGATCATACATAGGCAAATTTAAACGCTCTGCCAAAATTGAAGCGATGTAGTGTCCGCCACTGCCGTACTCTCTACTTACTGAAATGATAAACTGCCCCATAAACTAACCCCCTTCAGTATTTTGTTAATTTTATTTTATATGATTCCCTAAATAAATTAAAGCCCCCAGTTACGCTCTCAATCCTAAGAAAAGCCTTTAGTTACGCTCTCAAGCCTTAAAAAAGAGCCTTCAGTTACACTCTCAATCCTGAGTGTTGACCGGTCGCGAGATTGGCTTCCGGTTCAACACTCAGAGATTGATAGCTACTGAAGGCTAATCGACTTATAGATAACGCAAATAAATATTAAGCATTGATACGACAATTACAATGATGGTGCCTGGTACGAGCTCCTTGCAGTAGGTTGCCCAGCTGATAGGATAACCTTCTTTACCTGCAGTAGAGATACCAACTACGTTAGCTGAAGCTCCGATAGGAGTCATGCTTCCACCGATATCTGTACCAACAGCAAGTGTCCATGCCATTGTCGAAAGATCTACACCTGTAGTCTGTGCCAAAGCATTGATAACAGGAATCATAGTAGCTGAGAATGGAATGTTATCAATGAAGGCTGATGCGACTGCACTTACCCAAAGGATGATGGCAATCATAACGTGTGCATTACCACCTGAAATCTTTGCGATAACATTTGCTATAGTAACAAGTACGCCTGTCTCCTCGAGACCACCAACTACAACAAAAAGTCCGATGAAGAAAAACAGAGTCTCATAATCAACTCTTGTGATAAGCTCTTTGAATCTCTTTCTTCCTGCACAAAGTGTGATGATAGCTACAAACACACCGATGAATGCAACAGTAAGACCTGTCATAGCATGTGTAATAAGAAGACCAACTGCGATGGCAAAAATTACAACGCTCCAGAAGAACATCTTCTTATCATTAATCTTAATATCCACATCGATTGTGCTAGGGTCTACCTTGTCCGCTGGATTCTGAAGACGATTACGCATTGTAAAGTAAAAATAGATGATGATAATCACAAGGGATACTGCAGCAAGGGCTCCTGTATTCATTACGAAATCTGCAAAGGAATATCCAAGAGATGTACCGATAATAATGTTTGGTGGATCACCGCACATTGTGGCACTACCACCGAGGTTTGCACAGAAAATCTCCGCCATGATAACTGGCACTGGATTAAACTTTAATGTACGTGCCAAACGGATTGTAACTGCTGCAAGGAACAGAATAACTGTGATTGAATCAATAAACATAGCAAGTACAGATGATAGTACCATGAATGCTACGAAAATCTTTCTAGGCTCAAAATTTGCAAGCTTTGCAATCTTGAGACAAAGCCAATCAAAGAAGCCTGCCGCAGCCATACCTTCTACCATTACCATCATGCCCCAAAGGAAAATGATAGTAGCCCAGTTGATACCTGAAGTCTGCTCAGCAGCCTCTCCTGCTGAATACCAAAAACTAGTTTTAAAAATGTTCTTAAATGCTAACGTATTTACGAATGCATGAGCGTCTCTCATACCAATACCAAATACAAAAATACTGGTAAGAGCAGCACAGCCCAATGTCACATAATGCTTTGGAAATCTATCCCATACGATTAGTACGAACATAGCCAAAAAAATGACTATAGCAAATATCTCTGCTAACATAAAAACTCCCTTCATATACTTTATTTTTCCAACATATTGTATACGAAGAGAGTTTGATTTTGAATAAACATTTTGCACTAAATGTTTGCGTTTTCTATTAATTTTTTCATCGATGCAGTATTTTTGTATTCCTCTAACAAATGAATAGCCGCCTGCTGCAAATCACCAAGTGCAAGATATGGTCCACGATTAAATCCTTTATAGGTAATCTGCCTTGTTCCATCCGCTTGCTCTTTAATCTTACATAGACCTTCTTTTTGTAGTTCGATTGCCTTCTCGCTAACCTTCTTTCCCGGTTCAACAATAGTAGTTACACGGGCATCACCCTTTTTATCCAACTTGAAAGAACCCCATTTTTCATATCTAATCATTGGCATTCCATAAAGATATGCTCGTTCGACAACAGAGACATAACCATCTGGCTCAAAGGTTGGAGATACATTCATCATAGATTCCAAAAGCTTGTCTGGATCATAACCTGGCATAATCAAATCGCAGCCAGCATGAATATCCTCGCCCTTATCTGACATTGAGCCCCAGTCGGACATGATAAATCCGTTAAAGCCCCAGTCAACTCTTGCTATATCAGTAATAAGTCCCTTTTGAGATGAGGTGAACTTGCCATTTATCCTGTTTCCAGAAGTTAAAAATCCTGCAGGCTTTATTATGCTTACACATGCAGAAAATGGTCTTAAGTAAATTTCTGCAAAGGCTCTTCTTGTAAGGTTAATATCTGCATCCCATGTAAAGGTCTCCTGATTGGTGGTTACGAGATTTTTTAATATGACATTTCTGCCCTCATATCTCTTTACACCCATGATAAAGCCTGCACCAAGAACACCTGATAATGCAGGATCCTCAGAATAGAATTCAAAGCTTCTGCACCACATAGGATTTCGATTTACATTTAAAAATGGAGCAAGACAATAATCAATATCATATTCCTCCATCTCACGGCCATAGGCGCGGCCCATTCTAACCATGGCACTCATATCCCAGGTCTGTGCCATATTCATGGGTGATGGAAAACAGGTACATGGAATACCAACTATTCTTAGTCCAGATGGACCATCCGCGAAATTAACTCTTGGAATACCCAAGGTAGTCTCAAACTGATTAGTGGATTTAGCGGCGATATCAATCTTCTTGTCATCATTATTAAATTTGAAACCAAATCTACTGTCGTTATCAAGTCTCGATTCTTCCACAGAACCAATTACGATTCGCGCTAAAATTTCTGGTGATAGTGAAGCGACAAACTCCTCCATTGTAACCTTGCCCTTAACCACATCAATAAACGTAGCGCTTCCGCAAGGCTTCACCTTTTCGATTTTCTCATAAGCCCTGAAAGGAATATCGTAGGCATTATTGTTAACATATGAGAGATAATTGCTACCCTCGGTGACATAGGTAGTAAATTCATCCTGTGGCACAACGTCTCTGTTCAAGGAATTGTAATCGTCACCTGACAGGGATGCCACAAGTATGTATCCTGTCTCCTCTTCCTTTCGTGGAGGTGGTGTAAGATAATTTCCAAAATCACGCTTCTCGACAAACTGAGTAACCTTCTTCAAGATAGTTGTTTTGTCCAAAACCATCTTTGCACAAATCTTTGTATCTCGAGAATCGCTTCCCAATCTGAATATATAATCGCCCTCCTCCATAAGGAATAGAGATTCTTCCTCATCGAAGGAAGTAAGCGCCATCATTGGAATCTTTACAGTTACTTCCTCTGATTCACCTGGCTTTATCTTACCAGTCTTTCCAAAGCCGCAAAGTACCTGGTATGGTTTATCAAGCTTGCCATCTGGAAGAGTGCAATATACCTGAACCACCTGTCGACCAGCGCAGTCTCCAGTATTTGTCACCTTCACTCTCATCATTATTGATATCCAGCTTGCCTCGAAATATTCAAGGTTCATATCAAAGCTGGTATAACTCAAACCGAAGCCAAATGGATACAACGGCGTGATATCAAAGGCATCAAAATAACGATATCCTACATAGACACCTTCTTTATAGTCTATTGAGTTTTCCCTGACTGCCTTCGTGGTTGCAGAATGATTGTAGCAGGTTGAATAATCCTTGAATTTCTTCGCCCATGTACAGGTCAGACGTCCACTTGGGTTCACTGCTCCCGTGAGAACATCTGCAAGGGAATTTCCCGCTTCCATGCCAGGAACTCCCATAAGGATAATACCCTTTACGCTTTTCATTCTTGCAACAGTTGCAATCTCTAAAGCATTGGAATTTAATACCAGAATTACATTCTTGAAGGATGATGCTATACGATTAATATTATCCATCTCCTCAGGAGAAAACTGATATGTTTTATTATTCTCAAAAAATTGAGGATCATCTATAAAAGGTCTTCTGGCTACATATACACATGTATCAGTTCCAAGAATAGCTTCTGCCATATCAGCCTCTGAAATTGGAACCTCAGGTGAAAGCATTTTCATTCCGCCAAACATAATATTCACCCGATTTTTCGAATCTGAATACTCACGTTCAGCCTGCTTCACAGCCTTTTCCATCTTGTTCAGCCAGCTATCGGTGCTAAACGTAAATCCGTTATTTTCGAGGCCATCCCTGACGTTTACATTTTTATCTGTGTAAACTCGGTTGTAAAAAATGCCGCAAAAAAGAGTGTCAACAGCCCCTGATCCAAATAACGCAATCTTACCTCGCTGAATAGGAAGAATGCCATTATTTTTCAGCAATACCATACTGTCGGCACCAAGTTGGCGGACTAAGTCCCTGTGTTCAGGAAACGCCATTTTTCCACCCTTAGTAATTATTCCCCTCAATTGTCTTAGGTTCATCTTCAAGTACTCCTTAGCAATTACATAACCCCGAAAAATCCCTCCCCAGAAATCTTTCATTTAGACAAATTATATGATAATATTTTTTTATTTAAAAAATGTGAAAAAAAAGTGATTTTTGCGCATTTTAAAAGGATTAAGGAGGTCTGCATGTTTAAAGATATGTTTGAGAGAGATTCATCTCTTTCCTTTGAAGTATTCCCGCCTAAAAAAGATGATGAATTTGAAAACTGCTACAAGGTTCTGGATTCTCTTGCTGAAATCAATCCAGATTTCATCAGTGTAACCTACGGTGCTGGCGGCAGTCGTTCCAAAAAAACCGTTGATATTGCTTCGTATATACAGAATCAACTAAAGATAGATGCCATGGCACACATGACCTGTGTAGGCTCAACTGAAGAAGATATTTTAGCTGTCACAAAGGATCTCGAGGCTGTTGGCGTCAATCACGTTCTTGCCCTTCGCGGAGATAAGCCACGAGATATGTCAGATGAACAATTTGAGCAGCGAATCTTTCCTCATGCAACCGACCTAATACATTTTATTAATCAAAATACTAATTTAATTGTATCAGCATCTTGTTACCCTGAAAAGCATCCAGAAGCAATTTCCATGGATTCTGATATAGCTTTTATGAAAATGAAGCAGGATATGGGCGCTGAGATGTTTATCTCACAGCTCTTCTTCGACAATTCGGATTTTTACAGATTCATTGAACGTGCCCGTCGCGCTGAGATTACAGTACCTATCGTAGCTGGAATCATGCCTATTACCTCTGCTAAGCAGATTGGCTCTACGGTTACTCTTGCTGGTTCCTCTGTTCCAAAGAAGCTTGCCGATATCTGTGCAAAATACGGAGAGTCGCCAGAGGATATGCGCAAGGCTGGTATCGCATATGCGATAGACCAAATCAATGACTTGAAGCGCTGCGGAATGGGACACATTCACATCTACTGTATGAACAAACCTAAAATGACAAAAGAAATCTGTGAAGGTATATGTTAAAATATAATCATTATTAATGATTGGAGAAATATAATGGATGGTAAGAAAATTGAGCAGGAGATTTTAGAAATCACCGAAGAGCTCATAAAGGATTATAAATCAGATCGTGCGATTGATAAGATGGACACTTTCCATCAGCCAAACAAGGACAGCATAATCGATATCACTAAGAAGCTTCTTAGAATCGTTTATCCTGGCTACTATCGAGACCACGTTTACAAGGTTTACAATGTAGAGACAAACCTTAACACTTTAATGGAGGATGTTGTTTACAATCTCAATAAACAGATTGCGCTTATCCTCTGCTACAGTGCAGATTACTGTGGATGTTGTGATGATGAGTGCGCAACAAAGGCTGAGGAGCTTTCCCTTGCATTCCTTAAGCGTATTCCAAAGGTTCGTGCTTTGCTGGATACTGACCTTCAGGCTGCTTACGATGGCGACCCAGCTGCAACAAGCATCGATGAAATCATCTTTGCTTATCCGGGAATTTTAGCTATTACTATTTTCCGTCTGGCTCACGAGCTTTACGATTTAGGAGTACCTATCATCCCTCGTATTATGACTGAGCATGCCCACTCTCTTACAGGAATTGATATTCATCCTGGTGCTACCATTGGCGAATATTTCTTCATCGACCACGGTACAGGTATCGTCGTTGGTGAGACTACTGTAATTGGAAAGAATGTAAAAATCTATCAGGGTGTTACTCTTGGAGCTCTTTCTACAAGAGGCGGTCAGAATCTTCGTGGTGTACGCCGTCACCCTACCATCGAAGACAACGTTACTATTTACTCAAACGCTTCTGTACTTGGTGGCGATACAGTCATCGGACATGATTCCATTATTGGAGGTTCTACCTTCATCACAGAATCTGTTCCACCAGAATCAAGAATTTATTATGATGTAAAATAAAATTAAGGCCTGCTCAAACTGAGCAGACCTTTTTTATTACATACAAGTATATCCACCATCTACTGGAAGAATAACACCATTTACGTATGAACTTGCAGGTGATGCAAGGAAAATTGCGGCTGTATCCAGCTCGCCCTCCTTACCATATCTGCTAAGTGGAATCATTGTCTTAGCGTACTGCTGGAAGAACTCACTATCCAGAGTCTCCTTTGTAAGTGGTGTTTCGAAATAACCCGGGCATATCGTATTTACGGTAATTCCTTTTGCGCCCCACTCAGCCGCAAGTGCTCTTGTCAGATTAACCATACCACCCTTTGCAGCATGATAGGCTGCGGCTGGTGCAATGTTATTTCCAACAAGACCATACATTGAAGCAATGTTTATCACACGTCCATAACCAGCAGGAAGCATTGCCTTCTTAGCCACTGCTCTTGCCATCTTAAAGCTCCCAGTTAGGTCGATTGCAACCTCACCTTCAAACTGCGAATCTTCCATATCTTCAGCAGATGTAGCTCCCGAACCGGTGCCTGCATTATTGATAAGGATATCAATTCTGCCACATTCCTTAAGCACCTCATCCACTGCTGCATTTACTCTGTCAGTGTCAGTGATGTCACAAGGAACTCCTATAGCTTTTACTCCAAACTCCTTTGTAATCTCTGCGGCAACCTCTTCGATTAGATTCTGACGTCTGGCTACTGCAACAATGTTGCACCCCTGTGCAGCCAGTGCCTTTGCCATCTGCACTCCAAGACCTGATGAGCAGCCTGTTACCAGTGCAACTTGTCCCGATAAATCAAAATAATTCTTCCCCATACTTCTCCTCCTACAATATGGTTACACTTCTCTTTATCGCTTCACAAATCACATGATTTGCAAGAGTTCCCACTACATCAAGGGTCGCCTGCACATCTCCAAGTGACATAGCATAAATGCTGTCACCATCCATAGAGGTATGAACTGGACGAATAGAACGTGCATATCCATCGTGTCCCATTCCTGCAAGCTTGCAAAGCTGTGTCTTATTAAACTTGGCATTTGTAAGAATGATTCCTATGGTTGTATTTGTGGTCATACCTGCTGGAGGATTCACATACATATCATATAAAAGCTCCTCGCAGGATACCTTATTCAATCCAGTACCCTTCTCATTTTTGACGCCTGCAATTCTCTTGCCATTTTTAGCATCGTACACATCACCGATAGCATTTGTACAGATGATTGCACCAACCTTCAGTTCTCCAAGCTCTACAGCATAGCTTCCTATTCCAGATTTCCAACATCTGTCAGGACCAAGCATTTTTCCTACTGTGGCACCGCATCCTGCGCCAACACTTCCATCTTTATAATTTCCATGCTTTCCTTTGAAAGCAAGCTCTGTAGCCTTATAGCCCATAGCCTTATCAGGATATACATCGCTGCGACCATATTGCAAATCAAAAATATCTGACTGACAAACAAGAGGAACTACAACATCCCCAACAGGAAAACCTATCTTATGCTCTGAGAGATACTGCATTACACCACTGGCTGCCTCAAGTCCAAAGGCTGAGCCTCCACCAAGAACAACACTATGAATCACCTCTGCTGCTGCGAGTGGATCAAGTAATCCCGACTCACGACCTGCCGGGCCACCGCCTCTGATATCAAGACCACAGGGAGCTCCCTCAGGAACCACAAAGACAGTGACACCTGTTCCAGCCTTTTTGTCCTCCGTCTGACCAATTCGTACATTACCTATAGAATTTATATTGATTTCTTTGAGTTTCATTTTCCCCTCCCCTTACTAATAAAACTATCTATTTATCTGATACGTATATGCGGTATTGTAAGTAGCCACATAAAGTGTATCATCTTTTATTTCAAACTGATCTGCAGCTGATTCCAGCTTAATCTGTTCTACCTTTTCTCCAGTATTTTTATCAAGAAGATATAAGTAATCTGGCTCTGCTGTGAAGCCGTATCCACAAATTATTGTATCGTCTACAATCTGGAAATTGCAGGCATTGCTTACCTGTGGCTCACTTCTCCATAACACCTTGTCTGTGCTCATATCAATGGCCACCATATAGCCTGACCATGGTGCTTCGGAAGTATATCCATTATGTGCCAGTGATACATAAAGCACACCATCCATAGCCTTTGCCCAATGAATATACTGACTGGATTCTTTACCTTCCTCTTCATCAGGTCCATTGCAAAGAACAGACATATCATAAGTATGAAGAAGCTCATTAGTTTCATAATCATACAGGAATAATGTTGTGAACTCATATCCCCAATCGCCACCATCACCTGGTGCGTAATAATAGTTTCCATCACCATAGCTTAAGAATGGTTCTTCAAAACCATTCTTCTCTCGCCATACTGAAGTATCAAGCCATTCACTCGTATCCTTACTTGTCTCAGTAAGTGTAATGTGCTTAGCAGCTGCTGGCTTTGCCGAATCACTAACATATTTATGCCAGGTTGGATTGGCTACAGTTACACCTGCAGCGCCATCATCATATCCATAGTCTTCGCCATCACCCATTTTTGTTGGCTCAACTGTCTCTGTCTCAGCTGTCTCCTTAGTAACGATTGAGTCCATATCCTGTTTTCCAGATGGCTTATAGTTTTTCTGGATAATTCCAGCGATATCATCCTCAGTAATAACTACATCCATATCACCCGCTGCATAGCTTGCAATTTCATATGGTGAAAAATATATATGAATACCCTCATATGACATGGTCCAAGTATAGCTGTCTTCGCTCATCTTGATTTCGAATGGATCTCCATCCATAGCACACTCACATACCAGGTAATTTTCTATTTCCTCTTTATTTTCAGGATACTTTTCAAAAATCTTTTCACGAATTTTCTTCCAAAGAGCCTCTTTGTCAGTAACCACTTCTGACAGATTTATGCTGTGTCCTGTATTTGTATCAATATTAATTGAATATGTATAGTGACTAGGATGAGCTCCACCTGCATCCGAATAACTCGAAATCAGCGCTGAAAACAATCTGTCATCTGCACGAACTATTTCAATAGAAGTCTCATCTACATAGTCTACCGAGTATTCTTCGCCATCCTCCTCAGCGTACTCCTGCTTCATGTAACCAAAATCCGCTACTGCTGATTTCGCACTTTCTGCCCAGCTCAAATTATAGTCATCTATGCTACTTGCAAGATTTGGATAGTTGTTTGCGTATTCCTCAGAGAGAATTACCTCTGGGTAAAACCCCGTAGCGTAAACAGTTTCATCTTTTTTAGCCTCAAGTGGATGATATACAACTGTAATACCAATCTTAGTATCATCGTTATCACCCATTGTCACCTTATCACAGCCTACTAGCGACAGTGAACATGCCACCGCCATAACACAGGCCAATAATCTCTTTTTCATTACATCATTTCCTTTCAAATCTCATAATAAAATATTATATCTTTCTTTAAAATATTACCAAATTATCTCTTTTATGGCTATAATCTCCTCCTTATAGGCAATAAAAATAGAGCTGACTATTTAAAGTCAGCCCTACACATTAAATATATTTACTTTTCTTCAGTCTTTACGCTTACATCTGCGCCAGAGATGTTTACGTTCTTGTTTACCTTAGCATCGTATGTGTTAGCTCTCATAATCTCTGTGAAATCTACACCTGTTGCCTCGCTCATGGTATCAAAAACCTGCTTCATAACGATTGGCATGTTAGCTGAAATTCTGGCTGCTCCGCCTTCGCCGCCATCACCTGTCTCGTAAATGTTAATCTTGTCAATCTGTGAAAGTGGCTTAGCAATTTCAGCTGCGATTTCAGGCATTACCTTAATCATCATTTCTGCCATAGCAGCACCGTTGTACTTACGATATGCCTCTGCCTTCTTCTCCATTGCCTCAGCCTCTGCAAGACCCTTTGCTTTGATTGCTTCAGCCTCTGCCTTACCTTTTGCTGCGATACCAGCTGCCTCAGCATCATACTTAGCCTTGATACCAGCTGCTTCCTGCTCTGCAGCAAACTTCTGAGCCTCAGCCTGCGCCTTCTTTGCATCAGCCTCACGCTCCTGCTCGTACTTAGCAGCCTCAGCCTTCTTCTGTCTCTGAATTAATTCTGCCTCAGCTTTCTTCTCTGCCTGATACTTTTCAGCATCTGCCTGTTTCTCAATCTGGGCTGCAAGCTCCTGCTGCTTAACTACTACTTCCTTCTGCTTCAGTTCTGCCTCGCGCTCTGCCTTAGCAATCTGAGCATTTACAGTAGCTGCTTCGATTGTCTTCTGCTGTTCCTGCTGCTGGATTGAGTATGCTGCATCTGCAACAGCGTTTGCTGTATCAGCCTGCTGCTTCAACTCTGCCTGCTTAATAGCAAGTGCATTGTTCTTCTCAGCGATTTCTGTCTGAGCTGTAACTCTTGCATCGTTTGCTGCCTTGTCTGCCTCAGCCTGTGCGATTGCCACGTCTCTATCTGCCTGAGCCTTTGCAATAGCTGCGTCCTTCTTAATCTTAGCTGTGTTATCCATACCAAGATCATTGATAAGTCCATTTTCATCAGTTACATTCTGGATGTTGCAAGAAAGGATTTCGATACCAAGCTTGCTCATATCGCGGGAAGCTTTCTCCATAACCTGATCAGAGAAGCTATCTCTATCAGTGTTGATAACCTTAAGAGAAAGAGTACCGATAATCTCACGCATGTTACCCTGTAATGAATCCTGAAGATCCTGAGTAATCTGCTCTGGGTTCTTATTTAAGAAGTTCTTTGCTGCAAGCTGGATAGCTGCTGGATCTGTACCAATTCTTACTTTTGCAACTGCATCAACATTTACATTGATGAAATCGTTTGTAGGTACTGACTGCTCTGTCTTAATATCTACTGTCATCTGTCCAAGATAGAGCTTATCAACTCGCTCAAAGAATGGAATCTTGATACCAGCACGACCAACTAAAATTCTAGGATTCTTTCTAAGACCTGAAATGATAAATGCTCTATCAGGTGGTGCCTTTACATAACCTGCTACAATGATTAATACAAGTACAATAATTAGTGCAATAATAGGGATAAGTTCCATACATTTCCTCCTTCTGCGACTAGGTCGCTATAACTATCTCTTGATAGTTATATGTTATAGCGTTACTCACCAATTATACATATCTGGTTAAGAAAATTAAAATAGTATATCTTTCAATTTTTGCGAAATAATTGACCATATAGAGGATTTTTTACTACTCTTACTTTTCTTTTTAGTCTTTTTGTCTTTAGCTTCAATCTTCTTGGTCTGTTTCTTTTTATTTTGCTTTTTCGAAGATTTATACTTCTTTTTGTCTTTTTTCTTTTTTGAGCTCTTTTCGGAGTTATTCTTTGTCTGTTTGTTTTTATTAACCTGTTTCTTAGATGAATCTTTCTTATTATCTATCTTTTCATTTTCAACATTCTTTGAAGATTCATTATCTATCTGTGTTGAATTTTCCTCCACTAAGAGACTTGAACTCTGATTAATTACCTGCTCTGCTTCTACTGTTTTTTTCTCCGGAGTATCAGTCTTCTCATCAGCCTTAGTATCTTCTTTTTTCTCCTCAGGTTTCTCTTCCTCAGGTTTCTTTTTTTCCCTGTACTGAGGATAAAGTATCACCTCTGTATCAACTATAAATGACTTTTGATAGCTACTGTAATGACATTTAAACATCTGATCTTCTGTTATTTCAGTAACAGGCTGCTCTCCCTCAGGGTCTAGTGACCAATATGCAAATTCCATATTTGAGCCCTCAGGAATATAGCTTTCCGGTTTTATTACACTTTGCGTAGCATTATCAAGATCAGGGATTTCATAAGGCATATCATCAATACTAATCTCATAATCAATATACATTAATTCATCTGAATAGCTCTTTAAATCCTCATTTGGGGCATAGTATGCTAAATCTCCATACTGATATCCCCACTTTGGATATAAAACCAAATCACCACTTAATTCTGCCAAATCACAATTTGGCACAGGCTCAGTTAATTCCTCATCTAAATACCAGTCGTAAACCGTATATCCCTTTTTGTAAAAGCCTCCACCTATGTAATAAGGGCTATTTTCAGAATCACCAGGATAATAATATTTTGGCAACTTAGTTACTTCAACATCATCACCAAACACATACTTTAGCTTGTATGGCTCAGTCGATGCATAGAATACGGTTCTATAGCTGTCGTAGGTTCCTATTATTGCTGTATTTCCCTTTTTCCCATAAAAGGTAACAAGTCCGTTTTCATCAACGTCCGCCACATCTGGATTTCTAGACTCCCATGTAACCTTTGAAGCATCATCTACAACTGAATCTGCACCCATTACAATCTGGTAGGTATCATCCTTATGTCCTCGAATGCTTTCTTCTTTGACTGTAAGTGCTTTTTTCTCGTCAGAGGATTCCTCATTATTATTTGTGTAAAGGAAAACTCTTGGATCATATTCATACTCATCGCCATTTATTGTGCATCCATGATCAACTGGGCAATCGATTTTATAGGATTCACTTGTGAGAGTGTAATTGTACTCCACTGGAACACTAACCCAACCATTATTCTTGTCAGTGTAAGTAAGGGAAACCGTTACATTAGTATCCTTTTTTATCTCAATTGGATTATCTAAATGAAGGGTATAAACACCCTTATATTTATTGGCTAAATGCCCCTTTGCAGTCTTTCCCGCAGCCTTAACTTCAACATCCATTTCCGAATAGGCATTATCTATATATGCTGCAACAGCTTCTATTGTTTCTCCTGCATTCACCTTGTAATCTGTTGTCACAGTTGCCGACTCTGAATCAACATAATAGTTATCCCAAATCAAAGATGATGAATATGAATATGTATTGTCATAAGGATGAAGACTAGTTGTAAACGCTGTAACAGTACCTGTCCAGTTAATACCATTATCGTAATAGGATACCCAGAAATAACCATTCATTCCATAATCATTTAGGCCCCAGCTATTTCTAATCAACCAGGCACCATCGCCTGGCGCAGTGGTTTTGAAGTTTTCAGCTGGGAAATTATCATCCCATCCAACTATAGTAACCGCATGATCCGGCATACAATCCTCCCCATCACTATAGTTATACATGGAATCTTCCATCCAACTAAAATACTCGCCTTTGGTGCAGACAAGTGTATATACTGAGCCATGCTTTAAAATAGCATCTTTAACGTTATCTCTTTCGCTTGTCTTTATACGATTAATACTTTCCAGTCTTACGCAATTGTAGTCCATAGCATATTTGGAATCGACATCCTCTTCTGCCCTGCTATAAGGAACTACCGACTCTGGAACAGCTCCTACACCATTAAACATTGCGTTATAAATATATGAATCATGTCCACCATCCTGGAGATAATCACTTCCTTCGCCAACAGTATATACATCGTTATCATGGCAATTCTTAGGATCATCATAATAATGAGCACAGTAATATGCTAACTGTAATTCTGATAAATCAAAACTACTATCAACACATGTGTTTCGGTTAATAACGTCGGTCTCGATAGCACCTACAGTTGCATGTGCCCAACAGGTACCGTAGCCTCCCTGATCTCTTATTGTCGGCAAATTGCCCTGCTCGTAACCATTATAAGCTGCAGGAGGCTCGTGTTCAGGACCCTCGTAAATTTCTTTTTCATTATGCTCAACATATGGGCAATCCGGACAATCTGGGTCTTCTTCCTCGGGACAATCTGGACAGTCTGGGCAATCTGGATCTTCATACTCTGGGCAATCCGGACAGTCTGGGTCTTCTTCCTCGGGACAATCTGGACAGTCTGGATAATCCGGACAGTCTGGATCTTCTTCCTCTGGGCAGTCAGGACAATCTAAATTCTCATCATACTCTGGCCAATCTGGACAACCCAAATTCTCATATTCTGATTCCTCTGAATCTTCTTCCTCAGCACCCCAGTCAAATAATTTAGCCAGCTTTGATTCAACAAAACTTCCTACCTTATGAAATAATGAAGTAAATAATCCTGTTTTTGCTTTCTTTACTGGCGCATTTTCTTCAACTGTATCTCTTTCCACTTCGGGATTTTCTATTCCCTCAGATGGAATATCTTCGTCATTTACTTTTACAGTAATTTCTGGAATAGAAACTTCTTCGTCGATTTCATAATCACCATCAATAACAGGTGCAAATGTATAGGATCCAAGCATCTCATTATAATCAGTAACCGGCTCCCATTTTGAGATTTCTATATCTATCTCATCGCCTTCTGTGTAGGCCACAAGACTCTTTGGAAACTTCTTTTTAAGGCTGACGAAGGCTAGCTTATACTCTGTTTCTATAGGCTCAAGTTCGTCAAAGTCTGTAATAAGTTCTGAGGTTTCTTCCTCTTCTTCTAGCTCTTTTTCCTTTAGCTCCTCTTCATCTAATTCCTCTTGATCTTCTTCCTCTGAATCCTCTATGGATTCCTCTTGGTCTTCTTCCTTCTCAGAGTCTTCCTTTAAAGAATCTTCCTTTACAAAGTCATCCTTTGATTCAGATTTTTCTTCAGATTCTGGAAGTTCATTTTTTTCCGTGGATTCTTCTAATTCCTTCTTTGAGTTTTCAGATGAATTATCTTCTAATTCCTCTGTAGATTCTTCCTGGGAAATATCCTTTGAATTATCGTCTGATTTTTCTTTAGAAATTTCTTCTGAACTGTCATTAGAATTGTCTTGTAGAGCTTCTTGCGTAACTTCTGTTGTTTCTTCCTGCGATATATCTGCAGTTTCTGTAGCAATGGAAACGATACTATCACTACAAAGTAATGAAACAAGAAGCAAGCAGGATACTGCTCGCATTTTAATCTTTGTTTTCATACATTAAACTCCATAACTTAATTTTTGCCCAATTAGTTTATCATTCTATAATACTGTGGTCAAACAAATGGCAGGTCCATCGGACCTGCCATAATCGCATTACATTTTCAAGTATTCCAATCCCTGTTTTACCTCATCAGGCACAACGCCTTCGTTTTTCTCCACCTTATCTATCATGGTTTTCAAATGGTTATACGCCTGGCTGCATTTTATCTCATGCCGGGAAATAACCTGTTCATACATTGGATGATTTGCTACCTTTGAACGATACGCTTTTGCGAAGGTACAATGCTTGTTCAGGATATTTCGCTCCGCCTTATTCAAGCGGATACTGCCCTGGGCTTCGAAATTAATCCAAATGGTGTACTGCTTTGTGAAAGCCTCACGCATATTATTACGTGAAGATTTAAGCAATGTTTTTACCTTCTCTTTATTCTCAGCCGACAATTCCTTGTTCTTTCGATAGAAAGTGAAATAATCGTAGAAATCTGAAGTAAGACACTCTGAACCAATATCGTTCCAACGAGAGCCCTGCTCTTTTCTGCAAATCTCCCAACGGAAAGCACCACAGCAATATATCATCAGCTTATCCAAATCATCGAAAGTGAACATCGGAAATACGAATCGTCCTGGTGAATCCACCTTAATACCACCGCACTCCTGCCACATCATAGCACGCATTCCACAGTTTGGAAGTAGCACAATATCCGGCTGGACACGCTTCAAGTAGGATTCACTCTTAACTCCAGCCTCCATATCTGTGAAAAATCCTTCGCGAAGGAAAATGCCATAATCCACTTCTTCAATCTTGCCCATAGCCTCTTCAAGCTTTGCCTTTGTCAGAAGTGTTTTCATAACATCTCCTCCAAAATCTTCCTTGGTAAGAATTGGACAGAATGATGACATCTTTCCAGAAGTAGTTCTGTTTGCAGAAATGAAAAAATTGTCCATCTCGAATTTTACCTTCTGCTCCTGGTCGTTCATCCAATTTGGCATATCTGCTTCGGAAATATTTCCAGCCTTACGTTCCTCAAGAACGAAGCCTCTATAATCAAGATCCAGCTCGTTTCTACTAGGCTCACGCTCACCAGCGTAAACAGCTCTAAGCCAGGTATAGATTGTGAATACATGCTCTCCCTGACACAGCGTTTCCATTCTATCCATGATGTCGGCCAACTCATTAGTTAGGTCATCACCAACAGCATCATATTCAATATATCCCATATTTAGGAACATCTTTATGATGGTATCAAGCTCTCCACCGTATGCTTCGAACTCCAAAGCTCTAAAGAAGGTTTTCTTGTAAATCTCATAGAATAGATCCACAGCTTTCTTACGAACCTTACGCTCGTTATCCTCTTTTCCTTCTCTATCTGAAAGGGCAAGGTATTCAGCAATTTGCTCTTTATACTCAGCAGTCTTATCCTCATCAATCTCAGCAAATTCACATATATGCTCAAAGGTCTGAGTAAATTCAGCCTGCTTCATCATCTTAGCCTCATCGAAGTTTGCAGCTGTAGCGGCAAAGTCATGACTATCATACTCTGTCCAGCGCTCTTTTATCAAAGCTTTGTCATAAAGACCTGACTGGGACATGAACTTATAGAGCATCTTCATTAGCTTCTTTATGTCATCCTGCTTTGCTCCATGCTGAGCAGCATATATCTGAAGATTAAAGATTAGCTCAAACATATCCCCTTTGTCTGGTGAAAGAAGAATTGATGAAAATTCCTCCAAATAAAAGCCCATTGTCTCGATACACTCGATGGCACGCTTCATATAGCCGCAGCTGATTCCAATAACACCTGTAGCAATCTCATTGCGGCTTCCATAAATATTTTCAATTTCTTTATTATCAACGGAATTCAGGCTATCGATGTAGTCATGCTCCCACTTAAGAATTTCATCCTTTAAATCCAGCGGTTCTATTTCTTCCAACATTGGAATTTCCTGGATTTCTGCACCAATGGTTCTGCACTGCTTCTTATATTCGTTATTGATTCCTCGGCAATAGCTATAGAAATCATCAACCTGTTTTTTTCTGTCATCGTAAATCTTGAAAACATCACGGCACTGACGAAATGCGCCCTTTGAGAAACCAAATATATACACCGGCTGCGCCTCAAAAATAGCATCGAAATCATTCATGTTCTTGTATGGACATTTAATTACCATAGCATCCTCTGCCACAGTATAATCTGCCTCATAAGAAACATTCAGCGCATCAGAAAGGCCCGCAATTGTACCTGGCCCCAGTGTCAAATGCTGGTCCTTCCACACCTGCTCAATAGTGCCTGTCACAATTACATACATGCTATCTACAGGATCGCCTTCATTAATTAACTTTTTCCCCTGCGCAACATTAATAGGTTCCAATCTTTTCTCCTTAAGGTGTGCATTATACCCCAATATTGTATAGCTTAATTATAAAATTGTCTGAAAACTATTGCAATCTTACGTAAATCATTTCACAAAAAATTAAAAAACCCGTTCACTAACAAGGCTCTAGAGTGTAAAAAAGGAGGCTAATATATAGCCTCCAAAAACTTGCTTACTATGTTGTGATACTCCTGCCTTGCATACAAGTAGCTTTCTGCATGGCCTGCCCCTGAAATCAGATGAATTTCCTTGTACTGCTGGCAGGCTTCGTATCCTGCTTTGCTATGTTTAGGTAAAATAAACTTATCATCAGCTCCATGAATAAAGCAAACCGCTGTGGTAGTATTTTTCTTAAATGAATCAATTGGTCTGATTCTATCCAAACGATAACCATGTACTATCTGACTTGCTATAGATGCCAAATGCGATAAAGGCTTTGGAATATGAAACCAGCTCCACCCCAAATCTTCTAGTAACACTGAAAGGTCTGTAAAAGGGCAATCGGCAACACAAAACTCAAAACATTCATCCAAACCAAGTGCAAGTATCGAACTGGCTGCGCCTAAACTTTCCCCATGTAAACCTATGCTTATCTCACGACCAAACTTTTCCCTGAGAAGTCTGGCTATATTAACAATATCCCTGCTCTCTTTATATCCCATTGAGCAATAGCAATCTGCATTGTCACCATGATGTCTAATGTCGTATATATAAGCATTGTAGCCAAGCTCATGGAAAATGTTTAAATACTTAACTCCACCCAATCGATTGTAGGTATATCCATGGGTGATAATTACAAACTTGTTATCATCTCCTGATGGGATGTATGTGCCATGAATAAGATATCCATCATCCATTGTGAAGTTCATTTCGACCTTTTCATATGAATCATATGGTCCCCACAAATCCTTGCTTTTTTCTATCTCAGGTGCCTTATCAACTGGCACACGATTTTTAGGCAAAGTAACGAACCTTAGTAGGCCAACAGAAAACACCACTAAAACTAGTAAAATCACAAATAACACAATAAAAATAATCAATAAAATCTTCACAAAACCCCACCTCTATTTATTTAAATCTATTTAAATGTATCCACTGTAACCTGATCCAGATTAACGAACTTGGTCTCTTTAACCTTGGTCATTAATATTATAAGTGATAATGCCATAAACGGAACACAGATTACTAAGAATAGAACATCAATAGGAATAAACTTTTGACCTATAATAAATGCAATCTGTCCTATAAACATGCCGGCTCCAATAAGGACTGATATGGTACCCATAACAGATGAACGCATGCTTGATGGAGATGATTCTGCAGGCATTGTAAGAATCAGTGTATCTGACATGGACCAAAGGCCACCTATAGAACAACCATAAGCTACTCCTGCTGTAATTGGACCCCAGCCTAGTCTACATGCTAATACAAAAATTAAAAGTCCCCCTAAGGCTATTGTTCCAAGTAAGAGACAAACTCTTTTTCTTCCTAATTTGTCCGAGAAAAGACCGCTCAGTATAGTAACAATTCCATTGCAGAATGGATATATCAAAAGTGCCAATGACACCATCTGCGTTGTCATGGCTCCCTCTAAAACTGTTGCATAGTAGGATGTGTAGAAGGTTGTTGCAAAGAATAAAAATCCTGCGATTAAAATCCATCTCAATTGCTTGTTTGTAAATATAAACTTAACTGCATTAAAAACTCCACCTTGGCTGGAAGTATTGTTTTCCTTTTCTGTCTGGCGGCGTCTTTCCTTCTCTTCTTCAGTTAAAGAAAGATAAAATATTCTTTGTTCTAAGAACACAGGTGTTTCTTTAACAAAAACCACTGATAAAATTCCTACCACTAATGCCACTACAACAGGTATGGCATATACATATTTCCAACTTGATGAGACTCCATCATTCAAAAAAACTTTCGAAAGAACGCCAATAGATGACACTGAAATAAGGGCTATGCCCTTAGCTACAAAGCTGTAGGTGGCACGTTTCTCCTTTGGTGCTGTCTCCATAATATAAAGAACCTGCATATCACTTGGTGTGAAAAACAGCATGAAAAGCATACCTATTATGTATTGAAGAACACTTGTTGAAGTCATAACAACAAGCATACCTAGCCCCATACCTATGGTGTTAATCATAAGAAATAATCTTCTTCCATAGCGATCGGACAGAGCCTTATAAAAAGGCGCTATTATCAGGAATAGGTTTGACAGCAAATTCCAACTTGCCACGTAGTTTAGCGACTCCTTATATTCTGTTGAATTAACGTCCCTGGATGATATTTTGAATAAATCAAAAATAATGTATGGCTGCATAGCCGAATTGATGTTAGATGTAACCTCATCAACGATGTAGATAATAGTAAGAACCACCATTATCATACCAAGATAGTAAGCAGGCTTAGATGCACTGGCAGCCTTTCTAAGGCGCACTAACTCCTTGGCCTCCTTCTCAAGAGTATTATTTCCCATATAAAATTCCCCCTTATCATTTATACCCTAGACATAAGAGTATCACGATAAGAGGGAAATGCAAGACTTGATTATTTTGTACCAAAGATTCTGTCGCCTGCATCGCCAAGACCTGGGCAGATGTAAGCATCTGAATTAAGCTCGCGATCAATGTGTCCGATGTAAATCTGTACATCTGGGTGAGACTCGTGAAGAGCACGAACTCCCTCTGGAGCACCGATGATAGCCATGAACTTAATACGCTTTCCACCGTGCTGCTTGATGAGGTTGATTGCATCGATTGCAGAACCGCCTGTAGCAAGCATAGGATCTGTAACTACGATGAGACGCTCCTCGATTGGGCTAGGAAGCTTACAGTAATATTCGTGTGGCTCATGTGTCTCCTCATCACGGTACATACCGATGTGACCAATCTTTGCTGTTGGTACAAGACGCTGAATACCATTAACCATTCCAAGACCAGCACGAAGGATTGGCACGATTGCCATCTTACGACCAGCGATAACTGGTGCCATGCACTTCTCGATTGGTGTCTCGCACTCGATTTCTACTGTCTGTAAATCGTTGAGAGCCTCAAAAGCCTCAAGCATAGCTATTTCTTCTACAAGTGCACGGAACTCTGCTGTACCTGTGTTCTTGTCTCTAAGCATTGTAATTTTGTGCTGAAGTAAAGGATGTGTTAACTCTACTACGTTATCTAACTTTTCCATTAGAATAATTTCCTCCTAAAATTTCTTTTATTAATAAGGTGATTCGGGCCATTTAAATATGCCTTTACCATCCCTCTTTATCAAAACGATATCTCTCAGGATTACCATACTCGTAATCTCTTCCTGGGATAATCGCATTGAGAACTACACCTGCGATTGCAGCTATTGCTAGACTTGTAAGTGTGATGTCTGTAGAACCTACTGTGAAGGTAAGTCCATCAGAGAAACCAAGACCGCAAACTAAGATAACTGCTGCAATAATAAGGTTTCTTGAATGTGTGAAATCAACATGATTCTCAACCACATTTCTAATTCCTATTGCACTAATCATACCATAAAGCATGAAGCTTATTCCACCTACGATTGCGCTAGGCATTGTGCCGATGATGTCGGCCATCTTAGGAATAAATGAAAGTACAATAGCGTAAACTGCTGCAATTCTGATAACCTTTGGATCGTGAACCTTTGAAAGCTCAAGAACTCCTGTGTTCTCACCATAAGTAGTGTTAGCTGGACCACCAAAGAATGCTGAAAGAGCTGTAGCAAGACCATCACCTACAAGTGTACGGTGAAGACCTGGATCAGTAACAAGATCCTCTCCAACTGTAGCTGAGATTGCTGACATATCTCCGATGTGCTCCATCATTGTTGCAATGGCGATTGGTGCCATAACAAGAATTGCTGAGATATTGAACTTGCAGATGAAGAAATCTGGGAGACCAACCCAGGCTGCCTCATTAACAGCTGTGAAATCAAGGATTGCACTGCCGTCTGCATTTGTCATACCAAGTGCGTTGAAGATAAGAGCGCATACATATGAAATTACTACACCCATGAGAATAGGAAGAATCTTAAATAATCCCTTTCCCCAGATGTTAAAGATGATTACTACTGAAAGTGCGATGATGGCAAGAAGCCAATTTGAAGATGCATTAGTGATTGCTGATGGTGCAAGTGAAAGACCAATGCAAATGATGATAGGACCAGTAACAACTGGTGGAAGATACTTCATAACTTTGTTGATACCAACAAGCTTGATGATAAGTGCAAGAAAAAGGTAAAGAGCTCCGGCAACAACAATACCGCCGCATGCATATGGAAGCTTTTCGCCCATAGTCATATTTTTGAAAATACCTGTATTTAAATTAGCAACTGTGTGAAATCCTCCGAGAAAAGCGAATGAGGAACCAAGGAAAGCTGGAACTTTTAATTTAGAACATAAATGGAAAAATAAGGTGCCGACACCTGCGAAAAATAAAGTAACCTGAATTGAAAGACCTTCGCCATTGAAATAATTATTGACGAGAATTGGAACTAAAATAGTGGCTCCAAACATTGCAAATAAATGTTGAAGACCTAAGATGAGCATTTTCGGAATACCTAGCGTAGAGGCATCCTTGATTGGTGCATGTGTGTTCATACATTTCCTCCCATGAATATGAATTGATACATTTCGTGATTACATTAACCAGCCTGATTAATGAAATCTTGCTTAAACTTTCAGTATTCTATCACAACAGGATTGCTCTGACAATCCCAATTATTAAAAGATGCACAGGATAAAAATAATTGAAACAATATCTGATAATTTTAGAAGAACTACCTCGTTTTCCATTATATAAGGCGATAGGAATAAGCATCAAAAATGCCCATGCCTCCATTGTTCCGCATCCAAGTGCGAGAATAGCTACACCTGTTGCAAATGCAAGCATACGTTTATTTCTATCATCCCCATGTAAGACATACATTAAAACTATGACAGCCACACCTACCATGTTGTAATCAACATGAGCAAAATACGCGATAAGAATTCCCGCTGCATAGCACATAAGTACTACAAGCTTTTTCACTATAAAATTTTCAATACCCCAGAATTTCTCTTTTTTTGACTCTTCTAAAATCCAAATCAAAATAAGACCTATTAAAAGAGTAAATACTACATTGGTCTTTCCCCAGTTAAAAGGTATTCCAAATAAACTCCAGTCAAAAGGAATCTCTGAAATCAATGCCAAGATAAACAAACGTATAACATACTTTTTCACATTTCTGGTATGGAAAAATCCCTCCACCAAAAGAAAGCAGTATATCGGAAAGGCCATTCGCCCAACGCCCCTTAAGAAACGATAGAATTCCCAATTCAAGCTGTTGTCTGCCATGCCCTGTGTGTAATACAAGCCATAGGCAACGTGATCCACTAACATTGTGATTATTGCGATAAGCTTTAATGTATTCCCCGTTATTCCAAATCTAACTTTATTCTCCATTTTCAAAAACCTTCTCAAAAAAAATCTCCCTGATGTAACACACATCAAGGAGATTATACCACACTATGCTTTTTCTTGTCCTTTTGAAAGACCCTTTATTCCGAATAAAGTTCCAATCATTATTACAATACCAATAACCAGACAGATGAACCAGTTTCTCACAAATCCTGAAACAATATAAGAAACTAGTGAAACTGCAGCAACCGTAAATGCATATGGAAGCTGAGTACTTACGTGTCTGATATGATCACAATCTGCACCAGCTGAAGCCATGATTGTTGTATCTGATATTGGTGAGCAGTGATCACCACAAACTGCACCTGCCATGCAAGCTGAGATGGAAATAATCATAAGCTCATTATTTACATCTCCACTAAACACATTAACTACGATAGGAATGAGAATACCAAAGGTGCCCCATGATGTTCCTGTTGCAAATGCAAGGAAGATTCCAACAAGAAATACGATTGCAGGAATAAGGCTCATAAGATTTCTGTTATCGGCAATGTTAGCAACAAGTCCACCTACGTATTCTGCTGCTCCAAGAGAATCAGTCATTGATTTAAGTGTCCACGCAAAAGTAAGAACTAAAATAGCTGGCACCATACTCTTGAAACCTTCAGGAATAGCATTCATACATTCGTTAAAGCTTAATACCTTTGTTATAAGATAGTTGATGATTGTAAGAATCAAAGCAACAACCGAACCATAAACAAGTCCAACAGATGCATCTGAGTTTGAGAATGCATCAATAAAGTTCGCACCCTCGAAAAATCCGCCAGTGTAAATCATTCCGATTACACAACAAACAATAAGAGAAAGAATTGGGAACACCAGATGTGCAACCTTTCCTTTTTCTGAAACAGGTGGATGTGGCTGATCTTCTGCACCAGTAAGTGATGCAGCATCCTTCTTCTTGCGCTCCTTTAACTGAGCTCTGTGATTAAGCTCTGCCAAATTCATTGAACCATAATCAAAATTCATGAAAGTAATTGCAAACATCATTACAAGTGTAAGCAATGCATAGAAGTTGTAAGGGATGGCTCTGATGAAAAGTGTCAGTCCATTCGCCCCATCAACGAAGCCTGTTACAGCCGCTGCCCATGAAGAAATAGGTGCGATGATACAGATAGGCGCTGCAGTAGCATCAATAAGATATGCAAGCTTCTCTCTTGAAATACCATGCTTATCAGTAACTGGTCTCATAACCGAACCTACTGTAAGGCAGTTGAAATAATCATCGATGAAGATAAGCATTCCAAGTACAATTGTAGCAACCTGTGCTCCTGCCTTTGTCTTAACATGGGTAACTGCCCACTTACCAAAGGCGGCAGAACCTCCGGCTCTGTTCATAAGCATTACCATACTTCCTAAAACTACAAGGAAGATAAGGATACCAACATTCCAGCTATCAGAAAGCTGACCAATCATACCATCTACAAAGATGTGCTCCATGGCAGCTGTAAGATTAAAGCTTGAATATAAAAGACCACCTGCTAAAATTCCAATAAATAAAGAAGAGTAAACCTCCTTTGTAATAAGTGCCAATAAAATGGCTACAAGTGGTGGCAATAGCGACCAAATTGTGTTAGTAAATTCCATAGTTCTTTAATTCCCTTTCTAAAACCTTTGCATGAGCCTCCTCCATTTCTGTAAGTGGCTTTCTAAGAGGACCAGCCTCAAATCCCATAATATTAAGAGCCTTCTTAACAGGGATAGGATTAACTTCTGAAAATAGTGCATCTATAAGTGGAAGTGCCTTAAGCTGCATCGCAGCTGCCTTTTTAAAATCTCCATCAAGACATGCCTGACATAAATCATGTGTC
This sequence comes from Pseudobutyrivibrio sp. UC1225, assembly GCF_900115215.1. NCBI lineage: Bacteria > Bacillati > Bacillota > Clostridia > Lachnospirales > Lachnospiraceae > Pseudobutyrivibrio > Pseudobutyrivibrio sp. UC1225. The sequence continues at coordinate 110,010 of NZ_FOVQ01000009.1, forward strand.
TGCTGTGGTGCAACATTTGAAAGAACTGAAATAACTCCAAGTCCTCCAAGTGACATGATAGGCACTATCTGGTCATCATTTCCTGAATAAATATCTATGCATCCATCAGCCAACTGTGCAAGCTTTGCAATCTGGCTGATATTTCCACATGCTTCCTTGATTGCCACGATGTTATCCACATCTTTTGCAAGTTTTACTGCTGTCTCAGGAAGAATGTTGCAACCAGTACGTGAAGGAACATTGTAAAGAATGCAAGGAATCTTAATTGCATCAGCAGTATCTTTAAAGTGCTCGTAAAGTCCCTTCTGAGTAGCCTTATTGTAATAAGGAGTTACAAGTAGAACTGCATCTGCTCCAGCCTTCTCAGCTTCCTGTGAAAGATAGATTGCTGTTTCAGTTGAATTAGAACCAGTTCCTGCAATTACAGGCACACGCTTATTAACTGTCTGAACGCAACGCTTAATTACGTCTATATGCTCTTCATGAGAAAGTGTAGATGCTTCGCCAGTTGTACCGCAGATTACAATTGCATCTGTGTTGTTTTTAATCTGGAACTCAATCAGATTATCAAGCTTCTCATAGTTAACCGAACCGTCACCATTAAAAGGTGTTGCAATAGCTACCGCTGCACCAGTAAAAATACTCATTTCTTTATCCTCCTTAATCCAATAAAAAAAGCTGACCATAATAAATGGTCAGCCTACAATCGCGTAATCGTATGATAGCTCCCCACTTATTACTAAGTGACAGTCATACGAATATTCTTCGTATGCCCAAGACAAACACACACAGGAGTGTGCTCTCTTTCGGCGAAATCCCCTTTTATCTCATATCACTTGGGCCTGTCCCATCAATGAGATTACTAATGTTTCTCGCAACCTCTATCTTTTATTAAGTTGAAATTATACTACATCAGCGTCTATTCTCTGTCAACAGCAAATTTATCACTTATTTAGACATTTATCAATTGTCTCTTTATATTTTGGCAGCGTAAATTTGTACTCGGAAATCACAGAAAAGACTATCCCTGTGTTTTATGATAAGAATTAGATTTGTTATAATCTTACTCTTTTTCTCTT